>DATJLB010000320.1:0-11536 GCA_035490915.1 Geobacteraceae bacterium | reverse complement strand
GTTATCTTCACGGGGTTGCTGGTCGATCAGATTAAGCGCGATGCCTATGCCGCGGCTGACCTGTTTGTGCTGCCTACCCTGCGCGAGGCCGCGCCGGTTGTGGTCTTGGAGGCGCTGGGTGCCAGTGTGCCTGTGCTTACCACAAAGGGGGCGCCGTGGGAAAACCTGGTGACGCATCGCTGCGGCTGGTGGACCGACATTGACTCCGGCGCCATTGCCGACGTTCTGAAGAAAGCAATGGCGTGTTCTCCGGCCGAGCTACGGCAGATGGGAGGGCGAGGCAGAGATCTGGTCGGGGCCAGATACACCTGGCAGCAGTCGGCATTGCAGACGATTTCCCTGTACCGTTGGCTCATCGGGCAGGGTGAACGACCTGATTTTGTTTCCTTCGATTAGAGTGACGAAAGTCGACCGCTTTTTCGACTCCCTTCTTTTACATAACTATTTCCCCCCTGTAACAATAAGTACATGTAATTCGCTTATGGTGTACGCTCGGAGTTATCGCGCAGATTTTCGGCGGAGGGGATACGTATGTTCGCAGGAAAGACCTTACTGATCACAGGCGGCACCGGCAGCTTCGGTACGGCCGTGCTGCGGCGGTTCCTGGATACGGAGATCCGGGAGATCAGGATCTTCAGCCGGGACGAGAAGAAACAGGAGGACCTGCGGATCGAGCTGGCCAGCCCGAAGGTGAAGTTCTACATCGGCGACGTCCGCAACTATGACAGCATTCTGCCCGCCATGCAGGGGGTCGACTACGTCTTTCACGCCGCGGCGCTCAAGCAGGTGCCGTCCTGCGAGTTCTTCCCGATGGAGGCGGTGCGGACCAACGACCTTGGGACCGAGAACGTGATGAACGCGGCGCTGGCATGCCAGGTGCGGAACCTTATCGTGCTCAGCACGGACAAGGCGGTCTACCCGATCAATGCCATGGGGATCAGCAAGGCGATGATGGAGAAACTGATGGTGGCCAAGGCGCGCACCTACGGTGCTTCGAGCACGGTCTTCTGCGGCACCCGCTACGGCAACGTCATGGCTTCCCGCGGGTCGGTGATCCCCCTTTTCCTGAGGCAGATCCAGGAAGGGGCGCCGCTCACCGTCACGGACCCCAACATGACCCGCTTCATGATGACCATCGACGACGCGGTTGACCTGGTGCTCTATGCCTTCGAGCACGGCAATCCGGGCGACATCTTCGTGCAGAAGGCGCCGGCCGCCACCATCCGGACCCTGGCCGAGGCGATGTTGCGTCTGTTCAATGCGGGGAGCGAAATCAGGACCATCGGCACCCGGCACGGCGAGAAACTGTACGAGACGCTCCTCAACCGGGAGGAGATGGCCAAGGCCGAGGACATGGGAGGGTATTTCAGGGTGCCGGCCGATGTGCGCGACCTGAACTACAACTGCTATTTCTTCGAGGGGCAGGAGGATGTCTCCCGCATCGAGGATTACAACTCCCACAACACCCGACGGCTTGACGTCGAGGGGATGATGGAGCTCTTGCTGAAGCTGGATATCATCCGGGAGGCGCTGCCGAGGGAAGGGGGGTACCGCCATGCTGTCTGAGGTGACGGTCCTTGTTACGGGCAGCAACGGCTTCATCGGCCGCAACCTGCGGACGGTGCTCGGCCGCCGGCCGAACGTGCGGCTGCTCTGCTTCGACCAGGAAGATGACCCGGCGGTCCTCGAACGGCACCTCCGGGAGGCGGACATCGTCTATCACCTGGCGGGGGTAAACCGGCCGCAGTATGTCGAGGAGTTTGCCGCGGTGAACACCGGCCTGACCCGGACCATTGTCGATCTGCTGGAGCGGCAGGGGCGCGCGCCCGTCGTCGTCATGTCGTCGTCGACCCAGGCGGCGCTGGACAACCCCTACGGCCTCAGCAAGAGGGCCGCCGAAGACCTCCTCCTCGGCTTCGGCAGCCGGACAGGGGCGCCGGTTCACGTCTGTCGCCTGACCAACGTATTCGGCAAATGGTCACGGCCGAACTACAACTCGGTGGTCGCCACCTACTGCCACAATATCGCCCGCGGCCTGGACATCACCATCTCCGACCCGGCCAATGTGGTGGAACTGGTGTACATCGACGACGTTGTGGCCGAATTTACCGCCATTCTGGAGGGGCAGAGAGGGGGGGCGCCGAAGCCGCTCAGGGTCAGGCCCGTCTACCGGACGACCCTCGCGGAACTGGCGGACCTGATCCACCGGTTCAGGGATATCCGCACGACCCTGGAGATCCCCGATCTCGGCGACGAATTCACGCGGAAGCTGTACGCCACGTATCTTTCCTATCTGGAACCGGACGATTTTTCATACCCGCTGCAGATCAGGGCGGACGGCCGCGGCGCCCTGGCGGAGCTGATAAAATCCGAGCGGTTCGGCCAGATGTTCGTCTCCCGAACTCACGGCGGGATAACCCGGGGGAACCACTACCACGACACCAAGATCGAGAAATTCTGCGTGCTGCAGGGGGACGCCGTCGTTCGTTTCCGCCACGTGCACGGGAACGATGTCATCGAGTACCGGGTTTCCGGGGCGAAATGGGAGGTGGTGGATATCCCGCCCGGCTATACCCACCATATCGAGAATCTGGGGGCAGGGGAGATGATCGTCCTGTTCTGGGCCAACGAGATATTCGACCAGACGCGGCCCGATACTCACTGCTGCGAGGTGGCGTGTGAAAATGCTTAAAGTGATGACGATTGTCGGCACCAGGCCGGAGATCATTCGCCTCTCCCGGGTGATGGCCGCACTCGACCGGGACGTCGAGCACGTGCTGGTGCATACCGGCCAGAACTACGACTACGAGCTCAATCAGGTCTTCTTCGACGAGCTCGAGCTGAGAAAGCCGGACTATTTCCTGGATGCTGCGGGAGAGGGAGCCGCCGCGACCATCGGGCTGATCATCAGCAGGATCGACCCGGTGCTAGCGGAGGTCAATCCGGACGCGGTGCTGATCCTTGGCGACACCAACAGCTGCCTGGCGGCCATCGCCGCGAAGCGGCGCAAGGTGCCGATCTTCCACATGGAGGCGGGGAACCGCTGTTTCGACCAGCGGGTACCGGAGGAGACCAACCGCCGGATCGTCGATCACATAAGCGACATCAACCTCACCTACAGCGATATCGCCCGTGAGTACCTGCTGCGGGAGGGGTTGCCGCCGGACCGGATCATCAAGACCGGAAGCCCCATGTTCGAGGTCCTTGCGCATTACCGTGAGAAGATCGAAGGGTCCGGCGTGCTGGCGAGGCTCGGGTTGGGAGCCGGAGATTACTTCGTGGTGAGCGCCCACAGGGAGGAGAACATCGAGGACGACCTGAATTTTGGCAGGCTGGTCGGCATCCTGAACGATCTGGCCGCGATCTACGGGAAGAGGGTCATCGTCTCCACCCACCCCCGCACCCGGAAGCGAATCGAGACGGGAGGATTGAAACTGCACGACGGTGTCGAACTGCTCAAGCCCCTCGGGTTCCCCGATTACATCCATCTCCAGCAGCGCGCTCGGGTGGTGCTGTCCGACAGCGGCACCATTACGGAGGAGGCGTCCATCCTCAACTTTCCCGCGTTGAATATCCGCGAAGCCCATGAAAGGCCCGAAGGGATGGAGGAGGGGAGCGTGATGATGACCGGCCTGGAACTCGACACCGTGAGGCAGGGGGTGGCGCTCCTGGCGGCCCAGCCCCGCGGCTCGAACCGCCTGTTGCGGCGCGTAGCTGACTATTCCACGCCGAACGTTTCGGACAAGGTAGTGAGGATCATCCTGAGCTATACGGGGTACGTGAACCGGACCGTATGGCGTAAACCGGTCGTACCATGAGCGCCCGTCCGACCGTCTGGTTCATTTCCGAGGTGTACCACCCCGACGAGCAGGGTACCGCTTTCTACACGACCGGCCTGGCGGAAGGGCTCGCCGCGCATTACCCGGTGGGTGTCCTTTGCAGCTTTCCGACGGTCACGGCCCGAGGCGTGCGGGTGGCGCGCAAGGAAGTCCGGAATGGCGTGGCGATTGAACGTTGCGGCGGTACGACCTTCAACAAGGACGTCCTGATACTGAGGCTGGTCAACATCCTTACCTACAGTGCGGCCATTTTTTTCAAGGCGCTGACCAGGATCAAGAGCGGCGATGTGGTCCTGGCCGTGACGAGTCCCCCCTCGGCGCCGTTCATTGCGCGGCTCGTCTGCTTTCTGCGAAACGCCAGGTGCGTGCTGCGCGTCGAGGATGTCTACCCGGAAATTCTCGTGGCCACGGGGATGCTGCGGCACCGGGGCCTGCCGGACAGGGTACTCAGGTTCCTTACCGGATGGCTGTACCGGAGCGCCGACCGGGTTATCGTACTCGGCCGCGACATGAAGGCCCTTGCCGAAAAAAAGATGGGGGGCCGCGGCAAAACGGTGCAGATCATCCGCAGTTGGGCGGACACGGACGTGGTTTCCCCCCTGCCGAAGGAGCGTACGCAGCTCGTGCGAGAACGCGGCCTGCACGACAGGTTCGTCGTTTCATGCGTCGGGAATATGGGGAGGGCCCAGGCGATTGAATTCCTGTTCGATGCGGTTACCCTGCTCAGGAATGACGCCAGGATCCATTTTCTGTTCATAGGGGGGGGCGCCCGGAGACGATGGATGGAGCAGGAAGTTGCCGTCAGGGGCCTGAAGAATGTCACCCTGCTCGATCAGCGCCCTCGTGAGGAGCAGATGGATTTTCTCAACGCCTGCGATGTATCGGTGATCTCGCTGCTACCCGGCGTCACCGGCGCCGGCGTGCCGAGCAGGACCTACAATATCATGGCGGCAGGCAAACCGGTCATTGCCGTTACCGAAGAAAATTCCGAAGTGGCGCTGCTGGTGCGTGACGAGGCAATCGGCTGGGTGGCGCCTCCCCGTGACCCGGCGTGTCTTGCCTGGACAATACTGGACGCGATGGCGGACCGGAACAGGTTGACGACCATGGGGGAGAAGGCCAGCCGTGCGGCACGGGAAAGATTCCCCCGCGAAAGAGTCATCGCAGACTATGGCATTCTGGTGAAGGACCTGTTGTGCGGGCACGGCCCGTGCGGCGTTGCCCAAGGGGAAACGTTGGGCAACCTGTTCCCCTGATGGAAGGACGACGGGTCCCTTTCAAGCCAAACATTTACCTCCCTGTTACGCCATCGTAATAATCATTCAGTATGATGCCATCGTCCTATTCAGTTTTTCCCCGGTTTCGTCGTGCCCCTTTTCTTCTTGACTTCGCTGGTGCAGACGTCTGACTCATCAGGAGAATCCATTTCAGTGATCGCAACGCATACTCCGGATACGAGCGGGGACCAACCACAGCTCGGGAGAAACTCCTTGCGGCTTTTCGTCTATGCCGCAACCTCTCTGCTCCTTTTCATCCTCCTCTTCGGTCCCGTCTACGCGCATCTCTTCGAGGAATGGCAGGCTGAGGACTTCACCTACTGCTGGTTCGTCCCGCTGGTCGTCTTCTATCTCCTCTGGGAAAAGCGGCCCGTCCTGCGGACGGTCCCGTCGATTCCTTCCTGGTGGGGGCTTTCTCCGCTTCTGGCCGGCATAGCCCTGTACTGGCTCGGGGAACTGGGGGGGGAGTTCTACGTAATCTATATCGGCTCATGGCTGGTTTTCATCGGGTTCGTCTGGAATTATACCGGGTGGCGCAAGCTGAAAACCGCCGCCTTCCCGTTGCTGTTCCTGCTCGCGATGTTCCCTTTTCCCCGGTTCATTACCAATAATCTTACGCTCCGACTCAAGCTCGTCTCGTCAAAGCTCGGTGTCGTCATGATGCAGTGGTACGGTCTGGCCGCCTACCGGGAGGGGAACATCATCGACCTCGGCTTCACCAGGCTGCAGGTGGTGGACGCCTGCAGCGGTCTCCGGTTTTTCTTCCCTCTGATCGTGCTGAGCATCCTGCTGGCGTATTACTTCAAGGCGTCGTGGTGGCGCAGATTGGCGCTGGTCGTCTCCGCCATCCCCGTTTCCATCGTGACCAACGGGATGCGGATCACGTCGGTCGGCATACTGTACCAGTTCTTCGGCCCGGCGGCGGCGGAGGGGTTTTTCCATGATTTCTCCGGCTGGTTCATCTTCATGCTCAGCCTCGGGCTGCTGCTGCTGGAGATGTGGGTCCTGACGAAAACCTTGTCCCGCCGGGGGACGGCGCCGCTCGATTGGCCCGGTAACCCGACCGCCCCCATCGCAGCAGTCGTCTCCTCCGGGAACCAATCCCTTTCGATCCAGTTTGTCGTTGCGGCCGTCGCACTTGCGGTTTCCATAACCCTGTCACACAGGGTTGATTTTCACGAGAAGGTCCCCTTGGCCCGCCCCTTGGGAGAGTTTCCCCTGAAGATCTCCACCTGGCGGGGCGAGCGGACAGCCATGGAAAAAATCTACCTCGACGAGCTCAAATTCGATGACTACGTGATGGTCAATTACGCGGACGCCAGCGGCAAGACGATCAGCTTCTACACCGCCTATTTCGGCAGCCAGGCCAAGGGGGGCTCCATCCACTCGCCCGCCTCGTGCCTCCCTGGCGGGGGGTGGGTCTTCGAGGAGTCGGGAGATGTGGCCGTTCCCCTCGGCAACGGCGCGGGTTCCGTGCGGGTACGCCGCGCATACATGCAGAAGGGGGGCGTCAGGGGGCTGACCTACTTCTGGTTCCCCCAGCATGGTCGCGTCCTGACCGACCTGTTTCAGCTGAAACTGTACACCTTCTGGAACGCCCTGACCTGCCGCAGGACCGACGGCGCCCTTGTCCGGATCATTACCCCCGTCTACGATTCGGAGAAGGTGGCCGACGCCGAGGCGCGCCTGCAGGGCTTCGTCCGGGAATTAACGCCGGTACTGGCGGCATTCATGCCGAAATAGCCCGACGGAAGACCCTCCCGTCGAGATACGCGAAACTCGGCCCGGCATTCGTATCGTCATGGGCATGAACATACTACGGTAAGACCCTATGATTTTCCTATCGACCCTTTTACTTTCCGTTCTGCTGACAATTGCGCTCATCCCTCTCCTCAGCGGCGTGGCGCTGCGCGTGCAGCTGGTGGACATCCCCAACGACAGGAAGGTCCACCTGCGCCCCATCCCGAGGATAGGCGGGTTTGCCATGGCCCTGGGCGCTTTCATCCCGATCATCCTCTGGCATAACGGCGACTGGTTCGTTCGTGCCTATCTGGCAGGGGCTGGTATCCTCGTTCTGTTCGGCCTCGCTGACGATTTCCGTGAACTTTCGCCTATGATCAAGTTCACAGGCCAGATTCTTGCCGCCCTGATCGCCATTTTCCTTGGAGGGGTGGAGATCAGGAGCCTCGGGATGTTGCTGCCCGACAACCTCCTTCTCCCGGAGTATGTTGCCGTTCCTCTCACACTCCTGGCTATCGTCGGTGTCACCAACGCCATCAACCTGTCCGACGGCCTGGACGGGCTCGCCGGCGGGATTTCCCTGCTTATCTTTGCCGGCATCGGGTACCTCGCCTACCTGGACGACAACGCCGTAATCGGCCTGATAGCCCTGGCGCTGTCGGGTGTGATCTTCGGGTTCCTGCGCTTCAACACCCATCCGGCCTCTATCTTCATGGGGGACGCCGGGAGCCAGTTTCTCGGCTTCTCGGCCATCACCCTCTCCCTTGCCCTTACCCAGGGGCACCCAACCCCGCTCAGCCCCGTGCTGCCGCTGATCCTGCTCGGCTTCCCGGTGCTGGACACCCTTACCGTCATGACGACACGTATTGCCCATGGCACCTCGCCTTTTACCGCCGATAAGAATCACTTCCATCACAACCTGATGGACCTCGGATTCCTTCATCCCGAATCGGTTCTCATCATCTATTTCTTCCAGACGGTGTTGCTGTTGGCCGCGGTCTTTTTCCGCTTCTACTCCGACTGGCTCCTGTTGAGCGGGTACCTTATCTTTTCCGCTATGATCATTTTCGGTTTTTCCTATGCAGCCAGGACGAAGAGGAGGGTCAAACGTTTCGATTTCTTCGATATCAAGATTGCCGGCCGGCTCAGGGTCCTCAAGAGGGACGGGACCGTCATCAGGCCTTCCTTCAGGATTTTCGAGTTCGGCATCCCGCTGCTCCTCTTCGTCACCTGCCTTGTGACGGACACCCCCCCCGGCTACATCTCCGTCATTTGTGCCGTAATGGCCGCCCTCGTTCTCTTTTTCTTTTTCCGGAGACGGAACAGCCTGCCGAAGGTCCTCAGGCCTGTCCTCTATTTGTTGATCCCGTTTGCCGTCTATCTGAGCGACCCGAGCCGCGTCGTGGTGGCGGGGATCCCCCTGGAGCGTTTTTATAACGGATCATTCGGGGTCTTCGCGGTGCTCCTGATCCTGGTCACCAAATTCTCCCGCAGGGAAAAGGGATTCCACAGCACCCCCATGGACTTCCTCATCATCATCCTCGCCCTGGTCGCGCCGAACCTCCCCGACCAGAAGATGCAGGAGTACCAGCTGGGACTGACAGCCGCGCGGATCATCATGCTCTATTTCAGTTTCGAGGTGCTTCTGGCCGAGTTGAGGGGAAAATTTGACAGAATAGCCCTGGCGACGGTGGCGTCGTTGGTGGCACTGGCTATAAGAGTCTGAAGGAAAATGGCGGAAACCGGATTTTCGCTAACCGAAGCATAGGAGACACGACCATGAGGAAAAAACTTTCAGTGAGACTGTTGTGCACGGCCCTCGGAGCCTTGTTGCTCATTTCGTGCAGCGGTCCGGAGGCGAAAAAGGCCAAATTTTACGGCAAGGGTAAGACGCTCTACGAAAAGGGGGATTATGTCAAGGCGCGGCTTGAGTTGAAGAACGCCGTGCAGATCGACCCGAAGTTCGCCCCGGCTTACGAGCTGCTCGGGGAGATTGCCCAGAAGGAAGGGGACATCAAGGCGGCTTTCGCCAGCTTCAGCAAGGCCGTGGAACTCGATCCCAACGACCGGGAGTCCCAGTACCAGCTTGGGAAGATTTACCTTAGCGCCAGGCAACCTGACAAGGCACTCGAGAAAGCTGAACTTCTGCTGCACCAGGACCCTCGCAACGCGGACGCCCTCCAACTGAAAGGGGCGGTCATGGTCAGCAAAAAGGAGTACGGCACGGCGCCCGCGTACCTGGAAGGACTGCTGGCCCGGGGGATCAAGACCCCGGATGTCTACCTGCTTCTTGCTACCGCCCATGCGGGCAAAGGAAACGAAAAAGGGGTCGAGAACGTTCTCAGGGCGGGGCTCGAAGCAAATCCGAAGTCCGTCGCGTTGAATCTGGCCCTGGAACAGATTTTCGTCAGAAATAAAAGGATCGATGAGGCGACTGCCATCCTGCAGAAGTTGATCGTGCTCGAGCCGAAGGTCGGTGCCCACAGCCTCAATCTGGCAGCGCTCTTCTGGGCGAGCGGCAAAGAGAAGGAGGCGGTGGAAATCCTGGCGCGGCTCACGGCCGCAGACCCGGCCGATGAGGTGCCCCGGCTCCAGGTCGCAGGCTTTTACATGGCCCGTCAGCGTCCGGCTGATGCCGAGCGGGAGCTGAAGGAGGGGATCGCCAGGAACAGCAAAAGCTTCCGGCTCCGCTTTGCCCTGGCTGAGCTTTACGTGGGCAGCAACCGCGTGGAGCAGGGGGTTGCGGTGCTGAAGGAGTGCCTGGCCCTTGGAAAGGCGAGCAATCCGGACGTCATTCGGACGAAGAACATCCTTGCCGGGATACATCTTGATCGCAACGAAATCGAACAGGCCGGCAAATACGTGGACGAGATCATCAAGGAGAGCCCCAAGAACATGGATGCTCATTTCAAGAAGGGGAACATCTACATGCTTAAAGGGGAGGGGGGGAACGCCGTGGCGGAGTTCCGCACCGTGGTGAACGAGAACCCGCAGTTCGTGCCCGGTTATATTCGCCTTGCCGAGGCGCACCTGCTCGGCAAGGAGCCGAACCTTGCACTGGACAGCCTCAGAAATGCAGAGAAGGCCGCCCCCGGATCGAGGGAGGTGCAGATAGCCTTTGCCCGCTATTACATCACGCAAAAGGATTCCCGCAGCGCCGAGGAAGTCCTGGCAAAACTTCTGGCCAAGAACAAGGGGGACCTCGAGGCCCGCGCCCTCCTCGGAGAGCTGCTGATGGCGGCGGGCGATCTCAGGCGTGCCGGTGCGGAATTCGACGAGATCAAGCGCACGGCCCCAAATCTCCCTCTCGGGTATGCCAAAGCGGGAGAGCTTTTCGTCAAGCAGGGTAAACTCGAGCGCGCGGTCGGCGAATTCGAGCGTGCCGTCAAACTCAATCCCGCATCGTGGCGCCTTACCAACGACCTGGCGTTTCTCCTGGGTGAGACCGCGAAGTCGGGCGGCGACATCGACCGGGCATTGTCTCTGGCGGAAAAAGTCCGAACCACGCGCCCCGAGGACCCCATCGTCCTCGATACGGTCGGGTGGCTGATATACCGGAAGGGGGACGCGGCCAAGGCAGCGGATATTCTCGGCAAAGCCCAGGCCAAAGCGCCGGAAGGCGCAGTTGTCAACTATCACCTCGGCATGGCACTGCTCAAGGCGGGGCGCCCCCAGGAGGCGAAGCAGCGCCTGAAAAGCGCTCTCGACCGGAAGGATCCTTTTGTCGGCAGGGAGGAGGCGGCCAGGGTCCTCGCTAAAATATAGGCTCCTGCTCCGAAGAACCGATCGTGCCCCAAGAGTTAATGAAACTTTTATCGAAATGCCATACGACTGTAACCCATGAATGATAGGTTAGGCTACTTCATTCGGACAGGGAAAATGTTTCCTTAATAAACAAGGCGGTTGAATACAGAAAAAGGTGCAGGGGAAACTATGAAAGCGAAAACGATGGCAGTAAGCCTGATGGTGCTCCACGCACTGGCCGCTGCTCCTCTCCACGCGGCAGGGGAACCGGCGAAGAATTCCGCGGAAATAGCCGAGGTTGAGCACATCCTTTCCCAGGGGGATGACGCGGCAAAACAGGCGGCTCAGGAGGAGGCGGCCCAGGCGGCAGAATCAACGCCGCGGGAAGAGGCGGCCCAGGCGACCGATGCAACGCCGAAGAAAGAAGCGGCTCCGCCCGCTCCGCCCTCCCTTGTTGCCCCCCCGCAGGCCGCTCCTGCTGCGTCAACGGCGTCGGCCCAGACAGAAGGCTCCTGGTGGGGCAATCTCAAGTACCGGCTCGGGATCGGCAACGATCCGAACCCCGGTGTGACGGTCGAGCATGCGACCAAAGGAGCGGCACTGCCTGCCGATTACATAATCGGGCCGGGAGACCAGATAGGCATTTCGGTCTGGCGGGACGAGAACCTGACGAGGACGGTGGTCGTACTTCCGGACGGCAAGATCGACTTCCCGCTGGTCGGGGAGATGATCGCCGGCGGGAAGACGGTTGCCCAGCTCAAAACGGAGCTGGAGAGCGGCCTTTCCCGGTACATTTCCGACACGGGTGTGACGGTCGAGGTCAAGCAATCGAACAGCATGATCATCTATGTCATCGGCAAGGTCAATGTGCCGGGCCGCCAGCTCCTTCTGGCCAAGACCAACGTGCTGCAGGCCCTAGCCATGGTGGGCGGTCTC
>DATJLB010000319.1:0-4727 GCA_035490915.1 Geobacteraceae bacterium | reverse complement strand
GAATCGGGGGGGCTCGGCGTCAAGGGACACATCCCGGAGCGGGACGGAATCCTGATGGGGCTTCTGCTCCTGGAGGCGATGGCGGCGAGCGGCAAGGGGCTGCGGGAGCTCCTGGACGAGACCATGGACGAGATCGGCCGTTTCCACTACCGCCGGATCGACCTCGCCATCGACAACGGCGCCAAAGAGCGGCTGATCGAGGAGCTGAAGAAGGGGGAGATCGTCGCCATCGCCTCACGGCCGGTGGCGGAGAAGAACTTCAAGGACGGCTTCAAGTACATCTTCGCCGACGGCGCCTGGCTCCTCATCCGTCCCTCCGGCACCGAGCCGGTCCTGCGCCTCTACAGCGAGGCGGGGGACCCGGCGGTGGTGGAGGAACTGCTGGCGGCGGGACGAAAAATCGCCGGCGTATAGCAAAAACAATTTAACAAGGATAAACAGGATATTCAGGATGAAAGGCGTTCAAACCTGAAAAACAGGACTTAAAGATTTATGATTTTATCCTGATTATCCTGTCCATCCTTGTTAATAAAAGGTTTTCTTGTTGCTTACTTGCCGAGCGCCTCTTCCATCCGCCGCAGGTCGAACCCCTCGATGATCCTGCCGCAGATGAAGAAGGTCGGGGTGCTGTCCACCTTCGCCTCCTTCGCGAACGCCCGATGTTCCTCCAGGAGCCGTTTCCCTCCGTCGGTAATGCCGGTAAGCGGCTTGCCGTCCATTTTGCCCGACATCACATCCTCATAGGCCCTGGCTTTGTCGCTCGCCGACAGGATGTACTCCGCCTTTTCCTTCGCCTGGGGGTGGATGGCGAGGGGGGTGAGGAAGACGTAGAGCGTAACGTCCTGCCGTTCCCGGAAGAACGCGGCCCCCTTGCGGCAGAAGGGACAGTCAGGGTCGGTGTACTCGATCACCATGGTCCTGCCCGAGCCGATCCGGATCGCCTTGTCAAGGTCGGGCGGGGCGGCGATGGCCGGGCAGACGGCACACAGGAACGAAAAAAGCAGCAGTGCCAGGATCAGGGCCCTATTCCGTCTCACGTTCTTCCTCACAGGTACACTCCTTCGGGGCGTTCTGGCATCCCATGCAGAGGCCGTTCGCAAGGTCCCGGCCGCACTTGAAGCATGAATTTTCCATGGTGTCACCTCCCGGTAGATTCGTCGCACGACGTTTTCCATCAATTCTACCCTCCCTCTTTTCCCTTTCAATCGTTCCGTGTCAAAAAAGGAAAGAGTGTGTTATAGTACCCTGTTGTTCGTTCATTTTCGCCTGAAACCGCAGCATAGCACCACGGGAGCGCCATGGCAACCGACAAGATCATCGTAAAAGGGGCGTGCGAGCACAACCTGAAGTGCATCGACGTGGAGATCCCGCGGGACCGGCTGGTTGTCATCACCGGCATCTCCGGTTCCGGCAAGTCGACCCTCGCCTTCGACACCATCTACGCCGAGGGGCAGCGCCGCTACGTCGAGTCCCTCTCCGCCTATGCCCGCCAGTTCCTTGAGCAGATGGAGAAGCCGGACGTGGAGTCGATCGAGGGGCTCTCCCCGGCGATTTCCATCGAACAGAAGACCACGAGCAGAAACCCCCGCTCCACCGTCGGGACCGTGACCGAGATCTACGACTACCTCCGGCTCCTCTTCGCCCGGGTGGGGCGTCCCTCCTGTTACAACTGCGGCCGGGAGATCACCTCCCAGACGGTCTCCCAGATGGTGGACCAGGTGATGGCCTTGCCTTCCGGAACGCGGCTCACCCTTCTCTCCCCGATGGTTCGAGGGCGGAAGGGGGAGTACCGGAAGGAGCTTGCCCAGCTGAGGAAGGACGGCTTCGTCCGGGTGGTCGTCGACGGGACGCCGTACGAGCTCGCCGAGGAGATCGTCCTCGACAAGAACAGGAAGCACGACATCGACATCGTGGTTGACCGCCTGATCGTGAAGGAGGGGATTGAGCGGCGCCTTGCCGACTCCCTGGAGACGGCGCTCTCCCACGCCGAGGGGATCGCCAAGGTAGTGGTTGCCCAAGGGCAGACAGCCGATGCCGCCGCGCCTCCCGAGGAGACGCTTCTCTTCTCCGAGGCGCTCGCCTGCATCGAGTGCGGCATCTCCTACCCGGAGATGACCCCGCGGATGTTCTCCTTCAACAACCCGTACGGCGCCTGCCCCGACTGTACCGGGCTCGGGACGAGAATGTACTTCGACCCGGACCTCGTCGTCCCGAACCCCGACCTCTCCATCCGCGACGGCGCCATCGCCCCGTGGGAGAAGAGGCTCTCCGGCTGGTACCACCTCACCCTGGAAGCGCTCGCCAAGGCCTACAAGTTCGACATCCGCACCCCGTTCAAAAAGCTCCCGAAGAAGGCGCAGGAGATCATCCTCCGCGGCTCCAACGGGGAGAAGGTGGAGTTCTGGTGGGAGGAGGAGGGGGGAAGGCGGCACACCTACCAGAAGGAGTTCGAGGGGGTGCTGAACAACCTGGAGCGGCGCTGGCGGGAGAGCGACTCGGAGCAGGTGCGGGAGGAGCTGGAGCGGTACATGAACGTCATGCCCTGCCCCACCTGCAACGGCGCCCGGCTCAAGCGGGAGGCGCTCTTCGTCCGGGTTGCGGGGCGGAACATCTGCGAGGTGACCGCCCTCTCCATCAAGGACGCCCTTGCGTTCTTCGACACCCTGCAGCTCACCGAGAAGGAGGCGGAAATCGCGCGCCGGATACTCAAGGAGATCCGGGAGCGGCTCCACTTCCTGGTGAACGTCGGGCTCGACTACCTGTCGCTCGACCGGACCGCCGGCACCCTCTCCGGCGGTGAGGGGCAGAGGATCCGCCTCGCCACGCAGATCGGCTCCTCACTCGTGGGAGTACTCTATATCCTGGACGAGCCCTCCATCGGCCTCCACCAGCGGGACAACGCCCGGCTCCTCCAGACCCTCAAACACCTGCGCAACATCGGCAACACGGTCCTCGTGGTCGAGCACGACGAGGAGACCATCCTGGAGGCGGACTTTGTCATCGACATGGGGCCGGGTGCGGGGGTGCACGGCGGCGAGGTGGTGGCGCAGGGGACACCAGCGGAGATCATGGCGAACCCCGCCTCCCTCACCGGCAAGTACCTCTCGGGGGATCTCGCCATCGCCCTCCCGCGCAAGCGGCGAAAACCCGGCAAGTTCCTCACCATCGCCGGGGCGAGCGAGAACAACCTGAAGGGGATCGAGGTGCGGGTCCCGCTCGGGGTGATGACCTGCGTCACCGGGGTCTCCGGCTCCGGGAAGTCGACCCTCGTGATCGACACCCTCTACAAGGTCCTCTGCCAGCGGCTCTACAAGAGCCGGGAGAAGGCGGGGGCAGTGAAGGCGATCCGGGGGCTGGAAGCACTCGACAAGGTGATCAACATCGACCAGTCCCCCATCGGCCGCACCCCCCGCTCCAACCCTGCCACCTACACCGGGCTCTTCGCCGACGTCCGCGACCTGTTCGCGGGGCTTCCCGAGTCGCGTGTACGCGGCTACAAGCCGGGGCGTTACTCCTTCAACGTCAAGGGGGGGCGGTGCGAGGCGTGCTCCGGCGACGGGATCATCAAGATCGAGATGCACTTCCTGCCTGACGTCTACGTCCAGTGCGAGGTGTGCAAGGGGGCGCGCTACAACCGGGAGACGCTGGAGGTGCAGTACAAAGGGCGGTCGATCGCCGAGGTGCTTGACATGACCGTGACGCAGGCACTCCAGTTCATGGAGCACATCCCGCGGATCAAGTCGAAGCTCAAGACCCTGGAGGAAGTGGGGCTCGGCTACATCAAGCTCGGGCAGTCGGCCACCACCCTCTCCGGCGGCGAGGCGCAGCGGGTGAAGCTCGCCAAGGAGCTCGCGAAGCGCGCCACCGGCCGGACCATCTACATCCTCGACGAGCCGACCACGGGCCTCCACTTCCACGATATCGCAAAGCTCCTCGACGTCCTCCAGCAACTGGTGGAGGGGGGGAACACGGTGGTGATCATCGAGCACAACCTGGACGTGATCAAGACGGCGGACTACCTGATCGATCTCGGGCCGGAAGGTGGGGACCGGGGAGGCGAGGTGATCGCCACCGGGACGCCGGAGGAGGTGGCGCGGGTGACGCGCTCCTATACGGGGCAGTTCCTGCGGAAGCTGCTGTAGGGGGGGTAGTCTTCTCCCCGACAACCCTGTACAATCCGGCTAAAGAACCGTACGCGAAGGAAAACCCATGCTGATCCGCCTCTTCATCCTGTTTGCCGTCGTCCCCGTCGTCGAAGTCTACCTGCTGATCAAGGTGGGAAGCCTGATCGGCGCCGTCCCCACGGTGGCCCTGCTCCTCGCCATCAGCATGGTCGGGGCGTGGCTCGTGCGGCACCAGGGGTTCGAGCTTATGCGCCGCATCCAGAACGAGCTGGCCCAGGGACGGCTCCCCGCCGCCGAGCTCCTGGACGGCGCCATGGTGCTGGTGGGGGGAGTGCTGCTCCTCACCCCCGGCTTCTTCACCGACTTCCTCGGCCTCTTCTTCCTCATCCCCTTCACGCGCGCCGTCATCAAGCAGTTCGTCCGCTTATGGCTGCAACGCCGGCTCTCCCGCGGGACGATCACGATCCGCCGCTTCTGAAAAACATTGCCCACGAACGACACGAAAAAAATCAAAAACCGAAAATATTTATGCAATTTGTCGCTTGACAGGCCGCCATAGGCCGATAAGCTTCTGTTAAAATGGATATGAGACACTTCTTCAGA
>DATJLB010000318.1:0-10489 GCA_035490915.1 Geobacteraceae bacterium | reverse complement strand
GATCAATGCGTCACCATAACGTTCCACCAATTTCTTCGTCCCCTTCTGCCCGGGGTTCAGCTTGACGCGCGTTTTCATTTGAACCTCGTGAATACATTATTCAGAGACACATATTTTATAGCATAAATTTGAATCATAATATACATTTATGAATCTGCTTTAATCGCTGCGTAAGGTTAATCATGTTGGCGTTTATGAAAAAGGAGGGCCGCATGCAACCGGTACTGCCGTCGGTAATGAGCAGCTATTGTATTGCCCTTGAGGCCAACGGAATCCCTGTTACCCATTTTGAATACTACAAGAAGTGGTTACGCTATTTTGTGGATTTCTGCGAAAGGTATGCGGCGACCGCGGAAAAGTCGGAACAGGTGCGCTTGTTTCTGGAAAAACTGCAGACAAAGAAGCAATCCGCGTTCCAGCGTCAGCAAGCATCGCACGCCGTATCGCTCTACTTCGAAATGCAAAGCATAGAGACGGTTGCTGCCCAAACCACCACCGAAGTGCCAAGTCGGAATGAATATACACCTCCACCTATGACAGAATCGCAACCGCCATGGGTCTTCCGGAAATCTCAATATGTTGAGGCCGGTTATCAGGAAAAGTCAGATTCCCCAGAATGGGACACCGTTCTCGCGGAAATGGCGGCGGAGATAAAGGTACGCCATTATTCCCGCAAGACGCTTAAAACATACGGTAAATGGACACGATCTTTTCAGCGCTTCCTGAAAAACAAGCCCCCGGAGGAACTGACAACCGCAGACGTGAAAGAATATCTCACCTGGCTGGCGATAAAATGCAATGTCGCTGCCACGACTCAGAACCAGGCGTTCAACTCTCTTCTCTTCCTTTTCCGTCATGGCCTCAAACGGGAATTCGGCGAGCTGCGTGGCGTGCCGCGCGCCAAGAAATCGCTCTACATTCCCATGGTCCTTTCCCGCGAGGAGATCGACGCCATCGTGCAGCATCTCTACTCCCCCTACAGCCTGATCGTGAAACTGCTGTTCGGCTGCGGCCTGCGTCTCTTCGAGTGCCTGCAACTGCGGGTCCGCGACTTCAACTTCGATGCGGGTATCCTGACAGTTCACGGCAAGGGGAAGAAGGATCGGACCGTGCCGATCCCGGAATCGGTACAAGATGAGCTGAAGAAGCAGATAAAAAGGGTCACCGATCTGCACGGCCGTGACCTTGCCGACGGCTATGACGGGGTCTTTCTGGATGATGCGGTGGAGAGGAAATACCCCAAGGCGCCGAAGGAACTGGTGCACCAGTGGTTCTTCCCCCAGCGGGAGCTGACTTTCGTGGAGGAGAATGGCCAGCGAAGACGGGCGCATGTGCATGAAACGAGGCTGCAAAAGGCCCTCTTTATCGCCGTGCGCAAGGCGAACATTCCCAAGCGGGTCACCGCTCACACCTTCCGCCACTCATTCGCCACCCACCTCTTGCAGGCCAACTACGACATCCGCGTGATCCAGAAGCTCCTCGGCCACGCGAGCCTGAAGACGACAATGATCTACACCCACTGCGTTCCCGTAAGGACGGTGAAGGAGCCACGAAGTCCGCTGGATTTATAATGATCTGGCCGCAAAGAAGCCCCGGCCGTTTCCGACCGGGGCTTCTTTGCAACCAAAATGCAGTAAGCGCCTACTTCCCTTTTCCCGTGAGCCTTACCAGCGCCTCCATGTACTTCTCGCCGGTCTTTTTGACGATCTCCGCGGGAAGCGGCGGGGCAGGGGCGGTCTTGCCCCAGTCGAGGGTCTCCAGGTAGTCGCGCAGGAACTGCTTGTCGAAGGAAGGCTGGGGGCCGCCCGGCTTGTAGCCGTCCTTCGGCCAGAAGCGGCTGGAGTCGGGGGTCATGCACTCGTCGATGATGATCAGCTCGCCGTTGTAGATCCCGTACTCGAACTTGGTGTCGGCGATGATGATCCCCTTCGTGTCCGCTATGTCGCGCGCCTTGGCGTAGATCGCGAGCGTCACGTCCCGCACCTTCTCCGAGAGCTCTCTTCCGCACATGTTCACCATCTGGTCGAAGGAGATGTTCTCGTCGTGGGTGCCGAGCTCCGCCTTGGTAGAGGGGGTGAAGATCGGCTCCGGGAGCCGGTCCGACTCGACGAGTCCCGCGGGGAGCTTGATGCCGCAGACCGCGCCGGTCGCCTTGTAGTCCTTCCACCCCGAGCCGGAGAGGTAGCCGCGGACGATACACTCGGCCGGGAGCGGCTTCGCCTTCTTCACCAGCATGGAGCGCCCCTCCAGCACGTCGGCGTACTTCTGGCACGCGGCGGGGAACTCCTTCACATCGGTGGAGATGATGTGGTTCGGGATGATGTCCTCCATCTGGCGGAACCAGAAGGCGGAGATCTGGGTCAGGACGTACCCCTTGTCGGGGATCGCCTCGTTCATGATCACGTCGAAGGCGGAGATCCGGTCGGTTGTGACGATCAGGAGGCTCTCCTCCAGGTCGTAGATGTCGCGCACCTTGCCGCGGCCGGCAAGCTTCAGGTCGGGGAAATCGGTATTGAGCACCAGTTTGGACATGGTTTAATCTCCTAGTGTTTCAACATTGAACGTAGAACCTTGAACGTTGAACCGTTTTTAGTCGGCAAGGAGCGCCGGGTTGATCTCGATCTTCGCCTTTCCCCGCAGCTCGGTGAGCCACTTGTCGAGGGCCTCCTGCTGCTTTTTCGGAAGAAGCGCCTGCTTGATTTTCTCCTTCTCCTGGGGGAAGGCTTCCTTGTTCGTCTCGGTCCGGCTCTTCAGCTTCGCCGCGATCCAGCGGTCCCCCGCCTGGACGGGTGCCTTGAAGACCGGGGCCGCGGCCGTGAGGGCGAAGGCCGCTTCCATGGCCATCGGCGACGCGCCGATCTTCGGGATGTCACCCTTGGGGGAGAAGGCGAAATCGCCGGTTTCCTGGAGCTTCAGCCCCGGAGCCGCCTTGGCCAGTTCGGCGACGGCCTGCTCGGCCTTCTGCTTGGCGAGCATCTTGGCCTTCTCATCCCGCGCCCCTTCCTCCACCTTGCTCTTCACCTGGCTGAGCGGTGGCACGGCGGCCGGTTTCAGCTCCTTCACCTTGAGGATGTAGATCCCCTTCCTGGTCTCCACCGGTCCCCCCAGCTCACCCTGCTTGAGGGCGAAGGCCCGCTTGGCGACCTCGGGCTCGCCGGCAAGCTGGCTTGCCGGGGCGGCAGCCGTGAAGAGCGGGGTGTCGGTCACCTTCACCCCGAGGGATGCGGCCGCAGCGGCGATATCGCCTCCCTTGGCCTTGTTGATGGCGTCGGCCGCCATCTCGTACGCCTGCCGGGCGCTCTGGAAGGCGAGGGCATCGGCCTTCACCCGTGCCTCGACCTCGGCGTAGGGGAGGATCCCCCCCTTCCCCTGGTAGCGGTCGATGTTTTTCTGGTAGAAGGTCTGGGCGTCGGCGTCGGAGACGGCAACCTTTTTCGCGACCGACGACGGCTCCAGGACGCAGTAGGAAACGGCGATCTGGGCAGGGGTCTTGAAGGTTTCCTGATGGGCCTGGAGGTAGGCGTTCAGGTCCTGCTCGGTGAGCTTGACCTCACCCTTCAGCTCCGCCGGGGAGAAGGCGGCGAAGAGGAGGTCGACCTTGTCGTTCTGCTTCCGGAAGGCCTGGAGGGCCTCGTCGTCGGTGACGACGGCGCCCGTCTGGACCTTCTGGCGCGCCTTCTGGATCAGGAGGTCCTGCTCCTCTCCCGTCTCGAACTGGCCGGGGGTCATCCGGTTCATCCGGAGCACTTCCTGGTACTGCCGGAAGTCGAAGGCGCCGTTCCGCTGAAAGGCGGGGACGGCCGCGATCGCCTTCTGGACGTCATCCTTGCTGACCTTTATTCCCATTTCCTTGGCCGCCTTGCGGACGAGGGCCGTGTCGATCAGGCTGTCGATGGCGAGTTTCTTGATCCCGAGCTGCTTTTCCATCTCGGGGGAGAGCCCCTTGCCGTTCACCTGTTCGTACATGTTTCTCAGCCGGTAGTAGCTCCGCTGGAACTCCTCGTAGGAGATCTTGGCTCCGTTCACCTTGGCGGCGTATCCGGACGCGTCCAGACCCTTCCCCCCCTTGCCCCAGACGAGGAAGATGGTGCCGATGAAGGAGAGGACAATGACCACGAAGACGATCTTGATGACGATGGACTCTTTATACTTTCTCATTATGCCGAGCATGGGCGATACGACTCCTTTTCTGGGAAGTTTCTAAGAAAGCTTTGGGCAATGGTTGTGCATACTAATATAATTGCCGACTAAAATCAACAGCTAGATTGGAATTTTCCCTCTTGAATCTGTCAGCCTATTTTGTTACATTCACCCTTTTTGAGAAGAGTTCACGCGCGACCATGAAAGGAGCAGCCATGCTCAAGATATTCGACTACCTTTTCGGCATGTTTTCCAACGACCTCGCCATCGACCTCGGGACCGCCAATACCCTGGTCTACCTCAAGGGGAAGGGGATCGTGGTCAGCGAGCCGTCCGTGGTGGCGGTCCAGAAGACCAACAGCGGCCAGCAGAAGGTCCTTGCCGTCGGGATGGAGGCGAAGAAGATGCTCGGCCGCACCCCCGGCAGCATCACCGCCATCAGGCCGATGAAGGACGGGGTGATCGCCGATTTCGACATCACCGAGGAGATGCTCCGCTACTTCATCCACAAGGTCCACAACCGCAAGACCCTGGTCCGGCCGCGGATCGTCATCTGCGTCCCGTCCGGGATCACCCAGGTGGAGAAGCGGGCGGTCAAGGAGTCGGCGGAGTCGGCCGGCGCCCGTGAGGTCTACCTGATCGAGGAGCCGATGGCGGCGGCGATCGGGGCGGGGCTCCCGATCACCGAGGCGTCCGGCAACATGATCGTCGACATCGGCGGCGGGACCACCGAGGTGGCGGTCATATCGCTGGCGGGGATCGTCTACACCAAGTCGGTGCGGGTCGGCGGCGACAAGATGGACGAGGCGATCGTCCAGTTCATCAAGCGGAAGTACAACCTGCTGATCGGCGACCGGATGGCCGAGATCATAAAGATCGAGATCGGCGAGGCGTTCCCGGGGGGCGAAGTCCGCTCCATGGAGGTGAAGGGGCGCGACCTGGTCTCCGGCATCCCCAAGACCACCGAGATCAATTCCGACGAGGTGCGGGAGGCGCTCTCCGAACCGGTAAACGCCATCGTCGAGGCGGTCCGGATCTGCCTTGAGCGGACGCCTCCCGAGCTCTCCGCCGACATCGTCGACAAGGGGATCGTCCTGGCGGGAGGGGGGGCGCTCCTGCGCCACCTGGACATCCTCCTGCGGGAAGAGACCGGCCTTCCGGTGGTGATCGCCGAAGACCCCCTCTCCTGCGTCGTGCTCGGTTCCGGCAAGGTGCTCGACGAACTGAACCTGCTCCGGAGCGTCGCGGTCAGCTCCTAGCGGCGAGGACAGATAACGCATGGCCAAGACCTTGCAGGTTCGGGAAACCTGCGAGGTCTTCTTCTTTTCAGTGTACAAATCATGATCACGTCTGCAATCGACATAATCGTCCCGGTCTGGAACAGGCCGATCGAGACCCGAGCCTGCCTGGTGAACCTCGTGGAGCACTCCCCGGCGGCACGCCTGATCCTGGTTAACAACGGCAGTGACCGGGAGACCGAGAACCTCCTGGAGGAGTTCGCGGAGGCCCTGGACGAGCGCGCCCTCCTCATCAGCTCCCGCTTTAATCTCGGGTTTGTGCGTGCGGTCAACTGCGGGCTGGCGCGGGTCGAGGCGGAATTCGCCGCGGTCATCAGGCAGAGCACGCTGGTGTCGGAGGGGTGGCTGGAGCCGCTCCTCATGCTGACCCGGACGAGGCCGGAAGCGGGGGTGATAGTCCCCCGGCTGGAGCGGGCCCCGCTCAGGAAGGAGCGCCGGGGCGGCTCCCCCCCCGTCTCCACGACGGAGGTATCCCATGGCGATTTTGCCGCCATGGTGGTCAGGAAAGGGGTGTACGACCTGATCGGCGGCTTCGACGAGGAGATGGACGGGGCGGGGTGGTGCCTCAAGGATTTCTCCCGTCGCGCCCTGCGCGGGGGCTTCCTCACCTTTGCCGCCGAGGGGAGCCCGGTCGCAGCGGTCGATGAGCCGGTGCTCGGTTCGGCGGAGCGGCGCGAGGAGCTTCTGCTCCGGAGCGCTGCGGCGTACCGGGCGCGCTGGGGTGAAGAGGGGGCATTCTGTGTTCATTTTCCGCGGGAGGCCGACCCGGATGCCATACGGCAAAGGCTCGACCTGATGCTGCGGGGAGCTCGCCAGGGACACACCTTCGTCGTCCTCGTCTTCCCGGCAACATTCAAGGTGCTCGCGCGGGAAGGATACGGCACCCTGCACCGGAACATCCGCCTGGAGAAGCTACCCCGGCTCTTCGGCGCCGGTCAGGCCTCGAAAATAGCGGTCGCTCTCGGTGCCGGCACGCCGGGCCTCGTGACCGTCGCCGGCGTGGACGGCATTTCCGCGGGCATTCCCGGGAGCAGACCCTTTGCCGAGCTGGAGCGGCTGATCGTCGCAGCGGAGGCGGAGAGGTACGGACAATAGCAGATTATAGAGGGTCTTAGCGCCTTACCACCCTCCCCCCTGCCCCCTCCCATCAAGGGAGGGGGATTAATAAGCTCCCTCTCCCCTGGTGGGAGAGGGTTGGGGAGAGGGGAAAATTATTTTACCGGAGGTCCCCATGAAAGACGAAATTAGGTCCACCTTCGACGCCCATGCCCGGGTGATGGCGGACGTGGAGCGGAAGTTGTCCGAGTCGATCGCGGCCGTGATCGAGTGTCTGGCCGATGCCCTCGGGAAAGGTAAAAAGCTCCTCGTCATGGGGAACGGCGGGTCCGCCGCCGATGCCCAGCACTTTGCCGCGGAGATTGTCGGCCGGTTCAAGCTGGAGCGTCGGGCACTTCCCGCCATCGCCCTCTCTACCGACACCTCCATCCTGACCGCCGTCGGCAACGACTACGGCTTCGACCAGGTCTTCCGGCGGCAGGTGGAGGCCCATGCGGAAGCAGGGGATGTGGTGGTCGGGATATCCACCAGCGGCTCATCCAACAACGTCTACGGCGCCCTCCTGCTGGCCCGCGAGCGCTGCTGCCGGACGGTCGGGCTCCTGGGTCGCGACGGCGGCACCATCGCCGGCATCGTCGACTTCCCCCTCACCATTCCGGCCCAGGACACCCCCCGCATCCAGGAGGCTCACATCACCATCATCCACCTTATCTGCGACCTGGTGGAGAAGCGGCTCTTTAAGTTGTGAGTTATGAGTTTTGAGTTTTGAATTGCAGGGAGGAGGCTCAATGGCACAGCGCCGCGCGGTCTTTCTCGACCGGGACGGGACGATCAACGTGGAGAAGGAGTACCTCCACCGCGCCGAGGAGTTCGCGTTCATCCCCGGGGCTCCCGAGGCTATCAGGCTCCTGAAGGAGGCGGGTTTCCTGGTGGTCGTGGTCACCAACCAGTCGGGAGTCGGCCGCGGCTACTATGACGAGGAGGCGGTGCATCGTCTCCACCGGTTCATGGACGGCGAGCTGGCCCGCCATGGCGCCTCGGTGGATGCCTACTACCTCTGCCCCCACCACCCCCTGCACGGCATCGGAGAGTACCGGCGAGAGTGCGGCTGCCGGAAACCGCTGCCGGGGATGCTCCTTGAGGCGGCCCGGGACTTTGACATCGACCTGGCAGCCTCGTACATCGTCGGCGACAAGGCGGCGGACGTAAAAGCGGGTCGCGCCGCCGGCTGTCGCCCGCTCCTGGTCAGGACCGGCTACGGGGTGGAAGAATCTGCGCGGCTCCCCGCCGGGGTCCCCGTTTTCGACGACATCCTGGCGGCGGTCCGGGCGATCACCGGCGGGGAGGCGTAGCATCCGCGGTGTCAGAACGTATCTCATTAAGTGTTTGACGGTTTTCTTCGCGGTATGGTACAAATGAAAAGTTAACGCGTCGTGTCGAAACCTGGCACGGATACCACTCTCAGAGAGGTCTGCATGAACAAAGGGATCACCAAAGGCATCCTCCTTGCCGGTGGGGCCGGAAGCCGGCTCTATCCCCTCACTCTGGTCGCCAGCAAGCAACTGCAGCCGGTCTACGACAAGCCGATGATCTACTATCCCCTTGCCACCTTGATGATGGCGGGGATCAACGACATCCTGATCATCTCCACCCCCCACGACACCCCGCGTTTCGAGGCGCTCCTCGGGGACGGCTCCCGCTGGGGGATCCGCCTCACCTACCGGGTACAGCCCGAGCCGAAGGGGATTGCCCAGGCTTTTCTCGTGGGGGAGGAGTTCATCGACGACGACCCGGTCTGCCTGATCCTCGGGGACAACATATTCTACGGCAAGATGGGGCTCGATGCCGCTACGGCGAATTTCGAGGGGGGGGCGCTGATCTTCGGCTACTACGTGCAGGACCCGGAGCGCTACGGCGTGGTGGAGTTCGACGGGGCGGGGCGGGCGATCGGGATCGAGGAAAAGCCCGCGAAGCCTAAGACCCACTATGCCGTCCCGGGCCTCTACCTTTACGACAGCCGGGTGGTGGAGATCACCAAGAAGCTCACGCCCTCCCCGCGGGGAGAGCTGGAGATCACTGACGTCAACCTCGCCTACCTCGCGCTGGGCGAGCTCCGCGTGGAGAAGCTCGGGCGCGGAATCGCCTGGCTCGACACCGGCACCCACCAGAGCCTCCTCGAGGCATCCCATTTCATCGGCACCCTGGAAGCACGTCAGGGGCTGAAGATCGCCTGCCTGGAAGAGGTCGCCCTCCGGATGGGGTACATCGACTGCGCAAAAATGGCCGAGGCCATAGAGCACACGCCCAACTCGGGCTATCGCGACTATCTGCTCCGGGTCTACAACGAAACGGAGCTGTGCGGAGGATGCGCCTGATGGGTGAGTTCACCAAGGGGAAGATCCATGACGTGGTCGTGAGACCGCTGGCCAAGTACCTGGACGAGCGGGGATGGCTCTCCGAGCTGTTCCGGGCGGATGAGCTCGCTCCCGAGTTCTTCCCCGCCATGGCCTACATTTCCATGACCCGTCCCGGGGTCGCCCGCGGTCCCCACGAGCATCGGGACCAGGCCGATTGCTTCGCCTTCATCGGCCCCTCCAACTTCAAGGTTTACCTCTGGGATGCCCGGACCGATTCCCCCACGAGCGGGGTCAGGCAGGTCGTCTTTGCCGGTGTCGACAGCCCCGCCCTGCTCATCGTCCCCGCCGGCGTGGTCCATGCCTACAAGAACGTCGGCGGGACGGACGGCATCGTGTTCAACGCCCCCAACAGGCTCTATGCGGGGGAAGGGAAACGCTCCCCGGTGGATGAGATCCGCCACGAGGAGGAGGCCGGTTCTCCCTTCGCTCTGGATTGAAGGTACTGCAGGGTTTGAGCCACTATGTTCGGCAAGGGGGGACGATGCGTCTCCCCTTGCCACTTTATGGATAGACGTATGTGGGATCTGCTCAGGAAATACAGGGTGTACGTGGCCGTCGGAGTGGTGCTGCTGGCCGCCTTCGTCTTCTATTCCCTGAACCTGAAAAACAAGGAGCATGCCAATGCCTTCGAGAGCGGCGTGCTGAACCTGATGGCCCCCGTTGCCGGCGTGGTTGCCGGGATGAACAGGGGGGTGACGGGGGTCTGGTCCGACTACGTCGACCTCCTGGAGGTGCGCAAGGAGAACAAGCAGCTCCGGGAGAGCGTCAGGATCCTCAATTCGCGCCTGCTGGATGCGGGCGAGGCGATCCTCGCCAATGAACGGCTGCGGAAGCTCCTGGAACTGAAGACCTCCCTCCGGGCACCTTCTCTGGCCGCTTCCGTGATCGGCGAGGACGACTCTCCCTGGTTCAAGACGATCGTGATCGACCGGGGCACCGCCGACGGCCTGCGGGAAGGGCTGCCGGTCGTGGCGAGCGACGGCGTGGTGGGTCAGCTCGTCAAGGTGACGGCCGGGAGTTCGCGGGTGCTCCTGCTGACCGACCATGCCAGCGGCATTGCCGGCGCCGTGCAGCGTTCCCGGGCGCGGGGGGTCGTGAAGGGGATGGGGGGCGGGCGCTGCTCCCTCGATTTCACGCTGCGCGAGGAAGACGTCAAGGTCGGCGACACGGTCATCACCTCTGGCATCGGCGGGGTGTTCCCCAAGGGGCTGCCGGTCGGCGAGGTGACGATGGTGAAAAAGGGGGGGGCCGGCATCTTTCAGACCGTCGAGCTTCGCCCGAGGGTCAACATCCCGCGGTTGGAAGAGGTGCTGGTGATCCTGCAGGAAATCCATGACTGACGACTTCGTAAATTTTTTTCCGGACAGTCAGCTTTGTACGATTGAATCATGATCAAGTTTCTGAAGACAGCCATTATCGTTTACGCGGCACTCCTCGTGCAGGTCACGGTCCTCCCGGCCTACATTGCCGATCCGTTCAAGCCGAATCTCCTGATCGTGGTCGTTGCCTACCTCGGGCTTCGGGAGGGGGGATGGGGCGCGGCGCTGGCCGCTTTTTTCCTCGGGCTCATCGCCGACT
>DATJLB010000317.1:0-10592 GCA_035490915.1 Geobacteraceae bacterium | reverse complement strand
TCACCTCATCCTGCAGCATTGAATTTTATGAAATGAGCAACGGAGGCAAGGCCCCGCGTGGACCGCGGGGCGCTCGTCTTGCCATTATTTATCGCCGTTCTTCTTGAGCCCTTCCTTGATAAGGTCACCGAGGTTCGACGTGGCTTCCTTCTGGCTCCCCATGAAACTTTCCAGCTCGGCCTTCTCCGCAGCCGACTGCATCGATTTTATGGAGAGGCCGATCTTCCGTTCGGCGGGGTCCACACTGAGGACAACCGCCTCCAGCTCGTCTCCGACATTGGCAAAACCTTTGGCGGTCGGGAGTTTCTCCTGGGAAAGCTCTGATACGTGCACCAGTCCCTCGATCCCTTCCTCGAGCTCGAGAAAAACACCGAAGTCGGTGACGGACGACACCTTCCCTTTAACCCGCGTACCCGGCCTGTATCTTTCCGGGATCTCGCTCCACGGATCGGCGGCAAGCTGCTTGATGCCGAGGGAAAGCCGCTCGTTGTCGGCATCGATGTTGAGCACCACGGCCTGCACGGTCTGCCCCTTGCTGTACAGTTCGCCGGGATGCTTGACCCGCTTCGTCCAGGAGATATCGGAGACATGGACCAGCCCGTCGATCCCGTCCTCGATCCCGATGAACATGCCGAAATCGGTGATGTTCTTGATCTGCCCCTGGATCTTGGTTCCGACGGGGTACCTCTCGCCGATCACGGTCCAGGGATTCACCTCGGTCTGCTTGATCCCGAGGGAAATGCGGCGGTTGGCACTGTCGACGCCGAGCACGACCGCCTCGACCTCTTCCCCCACCTTGAGGATCTCGGAGGGGTGCCGCAATCTGCGCGTCCAGGACATCTCGGAAACATGGACCAGCCCCTCGACCCCTTCTTCCAGCGCCACGAACGCACCGTAGTCGGCAAGGCTGACCACCTTGCCACGCACCCGGGAACCGACCTCGTATCTCCCCTCGACGCTCAACCACGGATCGGGAACGGTCTGCTTGAGCCCCAGGGAGATTTTACCCTTGGCGCTGTCGTACTTCAGCACCATGACCTTTATCTGGTCGCCGACCTTGATGATCTCGGAGGGGTGGGAAAGACGTCCCCACGACATGTCGGTGATGTGGAGGAGCCCGTCGAGGCCACCCAGATCCACGAAGGCGCCGTAGTCGGTGATGTTCTTGACGATCCCTTCCATGATCTGCCCTTCGGCCAGGTTTGCGAGGGTCTCCTTTTTCATCGACTCTCGGTCCTCTTCCAGGAGCACGCGCCGGGACAGGACCACGTTCCCCCGTTTGCGGTTCATCTTGAGGATCTTGAATTTTCCGGTCTGGCCGATGTACCGGTCCAGATTGCCGCCGGGACGGATATCCACCTGGGACGCGGGAAGGAACGCCATGATGCCGATGTCGACGTTGAGCCCCCCTTTCACCTTGGAGACGATTTTCCCCTCGACGATGCCACCTTCCCCGGCCTCCTCGATCTTCGTCCAGGTTACCTGGGACTCGGCCTTCCTCTTGGAAAGAACGATGTAGCCGTGCTCGTTTTCGGCACGCTCGAAGAGGACTCGCACCTCATCCCCCACCTTCACGGTCAGCTGTCCGTTTTCGTCCAGAAACTCGCCGATCTGGATCCGCCCCTCTGACTTATATCCGACGTCAACCAGGACGAAATCCTGGTTGATGTGCACCACAATTCCCTTGACGACCTCGCCTACCTGGAGCTGCTTGAGACTGTCGTGGAACAGCTCCGCAAACTCCCCCTGCTCATGCTCCTCGTCGGTATCAATAAAGCGCTTGATCGGCGCATCGTTTTTACCGGTTGTTTTCGTTTCCTCTTTCATCAAACACGTACCCCCTGATATATTTTCGTCTGTAGGAATAGGTTAATTTATCACATTTCCTAAAAAATTCAATGTTTTTTGTCCTTGTTGATCTCTTCGATCCGTTCCATCACTTCATCAATCAGCCACTTGGGAGTGGAGGCACCGGCGGTCACCCCCACCGTGCCGACCCCGGCGAACCAGGTGGAATCGAGCTGCTGCGCCGTCTCGATATGGTAAGTCTTCGGCTGCAGTTCGGCGCAGACTTCGGCGAGACGCTTGGTGTTGGCACTGTTGTACCCGCCGATCACTACCATGCAGTCGACCTGCTTGGCAAGCGCCTTGGCCTCCTCCTGCCTGACCGCGGTGGCATCGCAGATCGTATGGAACACCCTGGTCTCGCCCCCCTTGGTGAGGCACTCCAGGACGACGTTCTTCAGGTTTTCAAGGGACTGGGTCGTCTGAGCGACCACGCCGATCTTCGTCATGCGCGGCAGCCGGGCAGCCTCCTCACCGGAGCCGACAACGTATACCTTACCCTTCGCGTAGGACACGATCCCCTGCACTTCCGGGTGGTCGGCATCCCCGACCACCACCACGTCGTACCCCGCCTGGGAGAGGCTTTTCACATGTTCCTGGGCCTTCTTGACGAAAGGGCAGGTGGCATCGACGATTTCGAGGGCCTTGCGCACCGCCTCATCGACTTCCTCGGCGGCAACGCCATGGGAGCGGATGATGATCGTCCCGTTCTCCTGCTCGGAGAGGTTCCTGATCACCTTTACCCCCATCTCCTCCAGCTTCTGCACGACCTGGGGCGAATGAATGATCGGGCCGAGGGTGAAGGTCTTTTCCCCCTTTTCCGCCGCCTCGAAGGCCATCTGGGTGGCCCTTTTCACGCCGAAACAGAATCCGGCCTGCTTGGCAAGTATTATTTCCATGTTTAACCCCGTGATCGGTGAACTGTGAACAGTGATCGGTAAAGGCGGTTTGAACCGTTTACCGTTTACCGTTCACCTCTTTCAGTTTTTCCTTTATCTTTTCTTCCATCAGGGCCACGACCTCGTCGATGGAAAGCCCCGAGGAATCGATGTCTATGGCATCGTCGGCGCGGCGGAGCGGTGAATGCTCCCGCCGGGCGTCCTGCTCGTCCCGCTGCGCCACTGCGGCAATGGTTTCCTCCAGCGAGATATTCTCCCCCTTCGCCTTCAACTCCAGGTAGCGCCGCTTCCCCCGCTCCTCCGCCGAGGCCGACAGAAAAAACTTCAGGTCGGCGTCGGGGAAGACCACCGTCCCGATGTCGCGCCCCTCGACGATCACGCCGCCATCCTTCCCCAACTCCCGCTGGTGGCGCGTCATGATGTCCCTGACCGGTTTTTTCGCCGAAACCTTCGAGGTCAGAAGGCTTATTTCGGGGGTCCGGATCGCCGTGGAAACGTCCTCGCCGTTCAGGAAAACGTGGCAGCACCCGTCGGTGCGGACGAAGGATATCGCCGCCTCGCGGCATACCGCGGCAAGCGCATCGTCGTCGTCGGGTGAGACCTCGGCGCGCTTAGCCGCCAGAGCCACGGCGCGGTACATGGCTCCCGTGTCGAGGTAGAGGTATCCGATCCGTTTCGACAAAAGCCGGGTGATGGTGCTTTTCCCGGCGCCGGACGGGCCGTCGATGGCGATGACAAGACCGTTGGGCCGCAGCGTTGCGGCGCTCATCGAACGGCAACCCCGGCAAGCAAATTCATGAAATTCGGGAATGACGTGGCAATGCACTCCACGTCGTCGACCGTGACATCCCGATCGGCGGCAAGCCCGCCCACCAGCATCGACATGGCGATCCGGTGGTCTCCGCGGCTTTCGAACGTCCCCCCCTGGAGACGCTCCCCCCCTTCGATCTCCATGCCGTCCTCCGTCTCGGTAACGGCGACCCCTGCCTTGCGCAGGTTGGCGGCCATGGCCGCGATCCGGTCGGTCTCCTTGACGCGGAGCTCCCGCGCCTCCCGGACGACGGTCCTTCCCTCGGCAAGCGCGGCGGCCACGCAGAGGACCGGGAACTCGTCGATGGCCCGCGGCACCAGGTCGCCGCCGATCTCGATCCCGCGCAGGCGCGACGACCGGACAAGAAGGTCCGCCACCGGCTCGCCGGAAACCTCGCGGCAGTCGACGAGGTCGATGCTCCCCCCCATGGCGGTCAGGATGTCCAGGATCCCGGTCCGCGTCGGATTAATCCCCACCCCCCGGATAAGGAGCTCGGAACCGGGGACGATTAGGGCCGCAACCATGAAGAAGGCCGCCGACGAAATGTCCCCCGGCACGACGATGTCGCGCCCCTCGAGCTCCCGGCCGCCGCTCACCCTGACACCGCCGGCGAAGGTCTCGATGTCCCCGCCGAAATAACGGAGCATCCGCTCGGAGTGGTCCCGCGAGAGGTGGGGCTCGGTGATGGTCGTCGTGCCGGAGGCATAGAGCCCCGCCAGCATCAGCGCCGACTTCACCTGGGCGCTCGCCACCGGCGACGCGTAGTCGATACCGCTGAGCTCCTTCCCGACGATGGCGAGCGGCGCCCGGTCGCCCCCCGAGCGGCCGTAGATCGTCGCCCCCATCCGGGAGAGCGGCTCGAGGACCCGCTTCATCGGCCGCTTGCGCAGGTACTGGTCGCCGGTCAGGATGGAAAAGAAGTTCTGTCCGGCCAGGAGGCCGGTCATCAGCCTCATCGATGTGCCGGAGTTGCCGCAGTCCAGGATGTCGAACGGCTCGGCAAGGCCATGCAGCCCCTTGCCCCCGATCCGGAGGGTCTCCCCGTCGTCCGCAACGTCCACCCCCATGGCGCGAAAGGCATTCAGCGTGGAGTAGTTGTCCTCCCCCCGGAGAAAGCCCCGGACAGTCGTCGTGCCGCGGGCGATGGAGCCGAGCATGATGGAGCGGTGGGAGATCGACTTGTCGCCAGGGACCGCGATCTCGCCACGAACCGCCTTGGCAGGTTGTACGGTAAAGCTTTGCAAGAAAAACCCCTTAATTAGGCAACGGTGCTTATTGGGCTACGCGACGCTAACCCAACCTACGAAGATTAGCATTGAAAGGCTTTGCCAACCGGGCGCGAGATTTCGGCCAGATCGTCGCCGGCCCGCAGAAACCGTGCCGAGGCGTAGCAGGCCCACTCCGCCGAAGCAGCCGCTTTGGCTGCGAAGGCCGGGCGCTACGTTGAGCAGGGTTTCGAGGACACGGCGGCGAGATGGGCGGAAGACCGCGCCCGCTTATTACAGGATGGCATCCCGGCTCTTCTTCGACTCGTCGAAGAACCACCGCATCCCCTCGCCGTCACCCTGCTCCACCAGCGCACGGAGCTCGGCAAAGTAGCGGGTGAAGTAGTCCATCATCTCCAGGATCGCATCACGGTTCATCAGGGCGATGTCGCGCCACATGGCAGGATCGGACGAGGCGATCCGGGTGAAGTCCCGAAACCCCCCCGCGGAATACCTGAGAATACTCTCGTCGAAGCGGTCGTACCCCTCGACGGCATTGACCAGCGAGTAGGCGACCATGTGGGGGAGGTGGGAAATGGCCGCCACGACCCGGTCGTGCTTCACGACGTCCATCAGGATCACCTCGGAGCCGGCGACTTCCCACATCTTCTCCACCTTCGCGAGGGCGTCCCGGTCGGTACGCTCCGTCGGGGTGAGGATGCAGCGCTTTCCCCGGTAGAGGGCGGCGAAAGACGCCTCCACCCCCGAATGCTCGGTACCGGCGATGGGATGCCCCCCGACGAAGTGGGTTCCGGCGGGCATCAGCCGTTCGCAAGGGGTGACGACCCCTTCCTTGACGCTCCCGCCGTCAGTGACCACGCAGCCGGGAGCGAGGACCGGTGCGATCCGCTCCACGGTCGCGGCGATGGAGCAGACGGGAGTGGCGAGGAAGACCAGGTCGGCCCCCTGCACCCCCTCACACGGATCGGTCGTGTAGCGGTCGACGACCCCGAGCTCGACGGCCCGCTTCAGGTTCGCCTCCCCCCGGCCGATGCCGACGATCTCCCCCACTTCACCCTGTTCCCGCAGGGCGCGGGCCAGCGAGCCGCCGATCAGGCCGACGCCGATTATGGCCAACCGCTCGATCAGCGGCATGAGTACCTCTTAAAAACTGTTCGACGTTCAAGGTTCGATGTTCAATGTTAAAATCGTAAAAACCTTGAACCTTGAACCTTGAACCTTGAACTTTGAACCTTTAACGGCGCAGCGCGCCTACTTTGCTCTCGGATACGATCCCAGCACCTTCACGAACTGACAACACCCCTTCAGCTCTTCCACCGCGCCGGCAACCTCCGGATCGGAGATGTGGCCGGCCAGATCGAGAAAAAAGATGTATTCCCACGCCTTTTTCTTCAGGGGGCGCGACTCGATCTTGGAGAGGTTGATCCCCCGCTTGGAGAACGGCTCCAGCATCCGGTAGAGGATGCCGACCTCGTCCTTGACCGAGAACATCAGAGACGTCTTGTCATCGCCGCTCTTTTCCGCGAACTTCTTGCCGACCACCAGGAAGCGGGTGAAATTGTTGACCTGGTCCTCGATCCGCTCCCGCACCACCTTCAGGTCGTACATGGAGGCGGCGAGCTCGCTGGCGATGGCAGCGCCGGTGTAATCCTCGCTGACGATCTGGGCAGCGACCGCCGTGGATGCGACATCGACGACCGGCACATTCGGAAGCTTGTCGGCCAGCCAGTTGCGGCACTGGGCAATCGGCTGGGGATGGGAATAGACCTTTTTGACGTCCTCGATCCGGCCGGTGCGGGAGAGGAGGTAATGGTGGATCTCCAGCAGCACCTCGGCGTTGATCTTCAGTTCAGACTCCATGAACATGTCGAGGGTGTGGGAAACCATCCCCTCGGTGGAGTTCTCCACCGGCACCACCCCGTACTGGGCAAGCCCCTTCTCCACCTCTTCGAACACCGCCGGAATCGACTTCTGCGGGACGAGCTCGGCGGAAAACCCGAACTGCTGCTGGGCAGCCTGGTGGGTGAAGGTTGCCTTCGGGCCGAAGAAGGCGACCTTCATCGGCGCCTCCATGGCGAGCGAGGCGGAGATGATCTCGCGGAACACGCTCTTCAGCCCCTCGTTGGGGAACGGTCCGGGGTTGCGGGAGATGAGTCGCTCGTAGATCTCGCGCTCCCGGCTCGGGACGTGAAAGTCGCGCTTCTCCCCGACCTTCAGCCGGCCGACCTGGACGACGAGGGCCGCCCGCTCGTTGAGGAGTTCCATCAGCCGGTCATCGATCTCGTCGATGCCCTGCCGCAGTTCGCTGAGTGACTTTGTTTTCCGCAAGACGATTCAACCTTTGGAGGGGATGGGGCTTCGTGGAGGGAGCCAATCTATAGCAAAGCCCCTAAAAAAGCAAACATTATTTTGGTTCGGCCGGCGTTAACACCCCGGCCTGTATATTCCGCCCCCTCGGGGCGAAACCGTCAACTCCTATGGGGTGGCATGTTATAACCCGGTGTGTAAACGCCGGGTTCAAGGCGTGTGAATGTTCAATATATCTCCGCGTGCGACTCGGCATTCAGGGGGTTCATCCTGACCGCCAGCGAGAAGAGATAGGGGTAGTCCTCCTTCAGGTGCCGCATGTAGACGACCCATTCCCTCAGCAGGAGACAGTAGGCACGCTTGATGTCGCCGGAAAGATGCTCCAGGTCGGCCCTGGAGAGCCCAGTGAGGGAGCGCCGCGCTTCCAGTTCCTCGGTGAGGTGGAACACCGCCCAGAGAAGATCGGTGAAATCGTCGTGCTCGAGCAGGCTCGGGTTTTCCAGCAGGGCGAGCAGGAATCCCCGTTTCTCGACGAGGAACTGTTTCAGGGCGGCAAGGTCTCCCTGGCGGCTGTCCACGCCGACATCGTGCCCTTGCAGCCAGTCGGTCGCCTTCTTGAACTCGGTGGGGGTCCAGTGGGGATCGATCCTGAGGAGTTCCGCCAGCTGCCGTGCGTCGCTGACGAAGACGAGACAATCCCGCAACAGGGAGGTCCCGACCTCGCTGAAAAAGGCCCCGATCACCATGTTCAGCTTCTGCCGGATGGCGAGGCGCTCCCGCTCCTTGAGGACCCGTTCGATGACCAAGGTGACGAACAGGACATAGACCGGAAGAAATGCCAGGTTGCCGAGGAAGCCGGCGGCAATGCCCGGCCCGCCGAACATGAGGTAGTCGAGCCCGTACAGGACGAGCGACGTGACCAGGAGGAGGAAAACCGCATGACGCGAACGGAAGCTGGAAAAATTCATGGTAACCTCTCTTGATTGTGTGTCCGACCGGTCCGACTTGTCCGACAGGTCAGACGACATTAACCATCACGTCGCCCGCAGTGCCTCCACGATGTTCATCCGCGCGGCCCTGACGGCGGGGAGCACTCCCCCCACGAGCCCCATGACCAGCGAAAAGAGGAGCGATTTCCCGATAATCTCCCCCGTCAGGGTGAAGCTGAAGGCAAGCTCGGAGAAGGTCGCCCAGTTCATGGTGGAGATGGTGATGAGCTGCATGAACGAAGCTGCGACTATGCCGGCAAGCCCGCCCAGGAGCCCCAGGAAGAGCGACTCCAGGATGAAGGCGGCGAGGATGTTCCGCTTTTCGAACCCGAGTGCGCGCAGGGTGCCGATCTCCACCGTCCGGTTTGCCACTGCGGCGTACATGGTGATCATCGCCCCGATCACGGCGCCGAGGGAGAAGATGATCGTCAGGGTCACCCCGAGGATCCGGAGAAACCGCGCCATCGCCTCGGACTGGTCGAGATAGTACCTTGTTTCCCGCTTGGCTTCAACGGTAAGCCGCGGGTCGCTCTCGGCGCGCTGCCTGAACGCCTCGAACCCCGATGAGTCGCGCAGCCGGAAGAGCACCGACGAATAGACCGGTCGCCGGAAGGCCTGCATCAGCTGGTCCGCGTCTCCCCAGATCTCGGAGTTGAAGCCGGTTGTCCCCGCATCAAAGACACCGACCACGGCCCAGTCCCGCATGCCGAAATGGAGGGTCTCCCCCAGCCCGCCCCCCTTGAAACGCCGGGCAATGCTCGCCCCTGCCACCACCTCGGCGGAACCGGGACGCGGCATCCGTCCCTCCCGGAGCCTTACCTGGGGACGCAGGGCGAGGGATTCCTGACCGGTCCCCCTGATCACCACGTTCGCCGGCTTGTCGCTCCCTCTCTTCATCAGGTTGATCAGGACCACCAGTTCCTTCGCCAGAAGGGGCTGTCCGTCTGCACCGATCGCCACCTCGGGCTGGCTTTCGACGATGGATGCCTGCAGGCGGTCGACACCGCTCTGCACCTCGGAGTTGGACGATTTCCTGATCACCACCACGTTGTCGAAGGAGCCGGTCTCCACCAGGGTCGTGCGCAGCCCCTCCGCCAGCATCAGGGTGGCGGCGAAGACGAACACCACCATCGCCATACCCGCCGCGGTGAGAACGGTCGTGAGGCGGCGCGTCCAGAGGTTGCGCAGGCTGTAGTAGTAGGGAATGGCCATAAAAACCGTACCGCCTTTTAACCGATCCGCCGAAGGCCATCGGCGACCCGTATGGTCGCCGCCCGCCAGGTCGGGAAAATCGCCGCAACCGCCCCCACCGCGAGGGCCGCCGCGAGCTCCAGGGCAATTGTGGTTGACGAGACGGTGAAGACCGGGAAGAACTGGGCGAGCTCCGTCTCTATCCAGAGGGCCGCAGGGAAGGAGAGAAGTGCCCCCAGCACTCCTCCCAGCCCCGAGATCAGGAGCGATTCGCCGAACACGGTCGTCGCTATGTGGGGCCAGCCGAAACCGAGGGTCTTCATGGTGGCGTACTCGACGATCCGCTCCCGCGCCGTCATCGCCATGGTGTTGGCCGCCACCACCATGATGATGACGATCACCACGTAGGAGACGATCTGGATGGCGACCATGATCGCCTCCGTCATGGCGACGAAGCCCATCTGGAACGCCTTTTCCGTCTCGGTCAGGGTCTCCGCCAGGGAGTTCCTGAAGAGCCGGTCCACCCCCTGCGCCACCTCGGCGGCGAGCTCGGGCTTCTCCACCCCGATCATGTAGAACCCGACCTGGTCGGCCCGGCGGGGGACGGTCCGTTTCATGGTCTCGTTCAGGTAGTCCCACTGGAAAAAGAGTGCCCGCTCCTCGGTGCTCTTTTCCGCCCCCCGGTAGATCCCCCGCAGGACGAAATCCCACCGCCCGGGAAAGATCGTCCCCCGCAGGGTGATCAGGTCGCCGAGCTTCCATCCGTACCTGTCCGCCAGCTTCTTACCCACGATGCACCCTTTCCGGTCGCGGATGAAGGCCTCCTTCTGTTCCGGAGGGAGGACGAACTCCGGGTAGAGATCAAGGAAGCTCTTCGGGTCCATCGCCTCGTTGGCGAAGAAGTGCTTCTCGTCGACGTAGATCCCCCCGAACCAGTTCCCCCAGGAAACACCCTTCACCCCCGGCACCTGACGGATCCTGTCCTTGTAAGAGATGGGAAGGGTGAAGACGAGCGAGATGGCGTTCCGCGTCACCAGGCGGGTGGCAGAGGAGCGCTCCACCCCGAGGTACCAGAGCCCCACCAGGGTGCGCAGCATCCCGAACGCCAGGACGGCGATGGCGACACCGACGATGGTGAGGATCGAGCGGAGCCGGTGGCGGAAGGCGTTACGAATTATCAGCTTGAGGATCATAAAACTGTTCGATGTTCGATGTTCGATGTTCGAGGGGTAGAAAACGTCGAACTTCGAACGTCGAACTACTCGGTCAGCTCCCCTTTCTCCAGGTGCTTGATACTATGCGCCTTCTCGGCGGCCCGCGGGTC
>DATJLB010000316.1:0-4653 GCA_035490915.1 Geobacteraceae bacterium | reverse complement strand
CTCTTCTACACCCTCGACGAGATGCTGAAAAAAGACAAGAAGATGGTGGACCTGGAAGAGAACGATTACATCTCCGAGACCAGGGAGATCCTGGAGGGGATATTCTTCACCGAGCAGCAGATCGAAAGCACCATCGACCGGGAGGACATGATCAAGCTCCTCTTCGCCAAGAAAAAGGCGGCCGAGAACCGGGACCACACCTTCGAGGAAATCCTCCTCGACTCCAGCAAGGCCTGCGACGAGAAGATCCGCGACGGTGCCGACATCTCGCTGCTGGAGGGGTTCTCCTACATCATCACCTATTTCGACCGCTACGATTCCACCTCCTCCATCATCAACCAGCTCGCCTTCATGGAGAACGTCAAGATATCGGAAGAGATGCTCCGCAGCCTGCTCGGGAACAAGAGCGAGTTCGACCTGCTGCAGCCCGGCCTGTTCGAAGAGCTTTTCCTCAGCGGGATCCTGGACAACAAGTACCTCGGGAGCTACGGGCGGAAAAAGGTAGCCGACCTCGTCAGGGGGCTCAGGCTGATCGAGGAAAAGAGGCTCGCGACCTCGGCCCTGATGAACAAGCTCGTCCGTGTCAACGAAGAGGAAAAGATCTTCCAGATCCTTCTGGAGCACGTCCGGGAACGGATCAGGAACTTCTACTCCAAGTATGCCACGCGGGCCGACCAGGAGCTCCTGAAGCGGGAAGTGACCGAGGAGCTCCGGCACAAAAAGCTGATCGACCGCGACCCCTCCGACGAGCTGTTCAACGAGGTGATCCTCACCATCAAGAAGGAGGCGATCTACATCCACAACCTCCTCCCGACCATCATCGCCAAGAAGGACATTGCGCTGCGCGAGGATTTCCTGGAAAACTCCGGGCTGGACCGCTTCTACGTGGAAGAACTGGAACGGGAATACTACGAGCTGAACGACCTCAACATGGAAGAACTCTACCAGATCCGGAAGGGACTCAACTAATCTTGAGTTCTGAGTTTTGAGTGATGAGTTCTTAATTTTTTCAACTCAAAACTAAAAACTCAAAACTCAAATTCAAAACTGCCTCCTTGACTTCCCCCCCCAAATTCCTCTAAAGTAATCAGTAGTGTAAAAAAATTACTCAGAGGATTTATGGAATCGACAACCCTCCAGTTGGACCGGCTGACCAGACGGATAGTCGACTTCGGCAAGGAAAACCTTGAAGAGATGCTCCACGGCCTGGCCGAAGGGGTACGGCTGGTGGCGGGACGGGAGCGGGTGCGCATCTACCTGGAGGACCTGACCCGCGGCGCCCTCTCCTGCGCCTATGCCTCCGGCCCCAAGGCCGCCGAGGTCGCGGAGGTCACGTTCCCGATCGTCTCCCCCGATGCCATGGTCTCCGCCATCTTCATCTCCCGCTTCCCGGCCGAATACACGCTCGCCGACGGAGAGAGTCCGGCCCTCGATCGCCTCTTTGCCGAGCGCTTCGGCATCGCCTCCAGCTATCTGATCCCCCTCACGAACCAGGGCAAATCGCTCGGGGTCGTCTGCATCGACAGCGAAGATGCGGGGGCAACCATCGACAGCACCGCCCGGGGCATGCTGCGCGGTTTTGTCGGCTCCTTCGGAGAAAAGCTCGATCACGCCCGCAAGTACCACCAGCAGCTCCTCCTCGCCCGCAGGGTCGAAGAGTACAAGAAACGCGAGGCGGCGGGCTTCATGGTGGAATCGGCGGTCCGCCTGATCGACCGCCTTTCGCTCGCCGCCGTCCTGGTACCGACCACCGGTCCGGACGGCAGACAAACCCTGGAAATCCTCGCCAGCCACTCCGAGGACCCGCAGCTGAAGAGCCAGTTCGACGAGCTGGGGGGGATAGCCCTGGAGAGGGGAGAATCCCTGATTTCCCGCTATATCGACGACAGCGCGGTCATCATCGACGACCGGCTCCTGAAGCCCCTGCTCATACCCGACCTGACCTCCCATCGACTGCAGAAGCGCGCCATCACCGAGAAGATGGCGCTCCGCTCCCTCTACGTGGTCCCCAGGTACGAGCCCACGACCCGCAGGGTGATCTGCCTGGTCAACTACTTCACCCGGGAGGCGTACCGTTTCTCCGAATTCGAGACGGGGCTGTTACAGACCCACGCGGAGATGGTGGAGCGGGTCATCCACGAGATCGGCGTCGAGCACCCGGAGATCAAGGTCCTGGCCGAGATCACCGACCTTCTCCAGGAGCCGAACGAAGGACTGCAGCCGTTTCTCACCAAGGTCCTCTCCAAGGCGACCGAGCTTATCGGGGCCGACACCGGGAGCATCGCCATCGTTGAGGAGCGGGAAGGGGAAAAGTGGCTGGTCGTCGAGAACGACCTGGGAGCCATCGTCGGGGCGAAGAACAAGGAGTGGCTCAAGCGGCATATCCCACCCTTCCGGGTCGGCGGCCACGAGCTCCCCGCCGAGGAACGGAGCCTGACCGGTTACGTGGCCTGGTCAAAGCAGCCAAAGATCATCGCCCGCGTGGAGGAGGAGCAGAGCGGCGAAGGTTTTCACCGCTCCATGAGCGAGCTGATCAAGAGCGAGATCGCCGTGCCGATAATCAGCGACGAGGAGGTCATCGCGGTAATCTGCCTCAATTCCCTCAAGCCGGGGTGGTTTACCGAAGAGCACAAGCGGATCCTCCAGATCATCGACCGCCTTACCAGCAGGCATATCTCGGACATCCAGCGGATCGAGCGCCTCCAGGTGGAGGTCACCCGCCTCCAGAGCGACGTCACCTACAAGGACCCGCAGGTCTCCTCCTACCGGCTGGGGAACATCATCGGCAACAGCCACAAGGCGCGGGAGATCGTCGACTTTATCAACACCGTGTCGCTCCCCCTGTTCAACCGGATCGCCTTCTGGAGCAACAACATCATCCAGGAGGCGACCATCGGCCTCCCCTCCATCCTGGTGCTCGGGCCGACCGGGGCGGGCAAGGAGTTTTTCTTCAACAACCTGTACAACAAGCTGAACGAGATGTACCGCGCCAAGATCAATCCGGGCGGGGAACTTCCCGTAAAAAAGACCAACATCGCCGCCTACAGCGGGGAACTGACCTACTCCGAGCTGTTCGGCCACAAGAAGGGGGCCTTCACCGGCGCCTACAGCGACCGGAAAGGGATCCTGGAGGAGGCGCGCGGCGGGATAGTCTTTCTCGACGAGATCGGCGACGCCGACCCGAAGACCCAGGTGCAGCTGTTGCGCTTCCTCGACAACGGCGGTTTCTTCCGGCTTGGTGACAACCAGCAGCGGTACAGCCGGGTCCTCCTGGTGGCGGCGACCAACCGCAACCTCACGGAAGAGATCAGCCGGGGGAATTTCCGGGAAGACCTGTACCACCGGCTCTCCGAGCTTTCGGTGCGGGTCCCGTCCCTCAACGAACGGCGCGAGGATATCCCCGACCTGTCCACCCATTTTCTCGGCAAGCTCTACCGCACCTATCGTGGCGAAGAACCACGGGATGCCGTGCCGACTCTTACTGAAGAAGCCAAGCAGGCGCTGGTCGGGCACAGCTACAAGGGGAACATCAGGGAACTGCGGAGCATCCTCCTGCGGGCGCTCTTTTTCAGGAAGGGGCAGACCGTCACCGGTGACGACATCAGGCAGGCCATCCGGGACGGGGCACAGGATCCCCCCCCACAGGCATCGACCATGCTGAACGAACAGCTGGCGACAGAGGTTCTGAAAGACATCGAGGGGGGCAAGGATTTCTGGGAGGCGGTCTATGAGCCCTACTCGCGAAACCGCATTCCCCGTGACGTGGTGAAGATTACCATCGACAAGGCGAGGGCCGTCGCCGGGAAAGGGATGCCCCAGATCGCCCGGCATCTGAAGGCGGTGAGTGGGGACATCACCAACGACGAGGAGGAGCGGAAACGGTTTTTCAAATTCAAGAACTTTTTATACAAGACGGTGCGGATATGAAGGATTGAAAATGATTTAACTGTTTTTGCGGTCCAAGAAAACGCCTTAAAAGTATTTTTTCTAAGAACTCGCCGGTTTCGCTGTGAATATTAAACTGTTAGAGGGAGTGCCGGACTGAATCATGGCTTGTAGACCACAAACTGGAAAGATCTCTGCACTTTTGTCCCCGTCAGATCTGAGAGAAATATCACGAGCTTGTTACTATTTGAATTGGTGGTGGCAATAACGGGTGCGGAACCACTTACCGTTACCACTGTAGTATATGAGCGAAAGTTGTAGTTTTCGTTCGCTATGGTTACTTCATAGGCGCCAGAAGCGTTCCAGGCAACCGACACATTAGGGGTCCCGCTGTAAACGGTGCCATTTTCCGCCACGGTGGCGTAGGCGATAGGTCCGGCATTCCTGTCCGCTGCAAAGGCGATGCCGCCAAACAGATTTACAGCGAAGATGGTCGTCACGGCAATGATCAACATCCTTTTCATCTGGAACCCCCTTTGATATGAAGCTGACTGATTTCTAGCAACTATGGTGAAGAAAGTCAACAAAACGAGACAGATTAATCATCCCCATTCCATTTCACCCGCCTTGAAGGTTAAAATCGCTCCTCGATCCAGTGCGAGTCTTGATTGGCTTCCCAACGAAGACGGTGCTGGGCACCGGGAGGAGCATGTAAGATACTAATACATTTCACTGGCTAACGGTGGATCAGGCTCCCTACAGCGAGGT
>DATJLB010000315.1:0-11383 GCA_035490915.1 Geobacteraceae bacterium | reverse complement strand
GCTGTTTTTCCGCGGGGTCGGGGCTCCGCACCTCGCGGTAATACATGGCAAATGAGCCGAGCACGCGGCCGGCGGGGGAGATGATCGGGGTCGACCAGCATGCGTGAAGCCCGTAGGGGACGATAAGATCCCGGTAACCTTCCCAGAGGGGGTCGTGGAGGATATCGGTGACGATGACCGGCTCGCGCCGGAACATGGCCGTGCCGCATGAGCCGGCACATGGGCCGATGGGGGCGCCGTCGATGGCCTTGATATACGCTTCGGGCAGGCGTGGAGCTGCGCCGTGGCGTACATGAACGCCATCATCGTCGAGGAGCAGGATGCTTGCCATGAGCCTTGGGGAGCCGGACTCCAGAAGGTTCACGAGGGTGGCAAGCGTCTCCTCCTGTGGCTTATTGGTCGCGATCATCTCAAGTATTCGCTTCTGACCGGCGAGCAGATTGGCGGTACCCGTAACCGACCCGATCGTCATCGCGCTGATAACGATGCCGATCAGCACCGCCAGAGCGATGCCGATCACGGAGATTGTGAGCCTGAGGCGATAACCGGATGCATTCCGGGCCAGCTCGGTTTTGGCAACAGTGTCCTGGAGCCTGATGAGGGCGTGGATGGCTTCGTGACTCTCGCTGTCAAGGGGCAACACGACGTCCCTGAGGTGTGCCTCCAGTCCTGCCATGTCGTTTTTTTTCATCAGGGCAATGCCCGGCTTTATCCCCTTTTCGACCAGAGCCGTATAATCCGACACGGCGCTTCTCGCCAACAGCTTCTCTTCCGGAGTGAGGTATGTGGCCAGATATGCGCGCCAGATCTTGTCCGTCTCGGCCACCCAGGCCTCGATTCTGGCGGCCCGGCGCTCATGGTCCCTCAAGGTGGTCTGTTTGCTGAAATTCCACCGCCCGTGCGCGACCGACAACAGCATTTCCCGCCTGGCATCGGAAAGGAACTCGCCGATAGTGGCAAGCTGTATGATGCACACGAGCCGGTCCTTGTAGACCGTCTCCAGGCTGGTCCTTGCGCTTTTCATGCCGCTCAGGCCGAGCCCCCCCACGGCCGCCAGCAACGTGGACATAAAGGCAACCAGGCAGATCAGCTTTGTTTTCATGGGTAGATTTCTCATGACTGCTTACATCGGTCCGCGTGGTTGGGAGTGAAGTCGGGCGTTGTTTACGCAAGAGTGAAATAGAAAGTCGCTCCCTTTCCCGGGTCCCCTTCGGCCCAGACCCGCCCGCCGTGGCGCTTGACGATCCTCTCCACCGTGGCGAGGCCGATGCCGAACCCCTTGTATTCCTGGACGCCGGGGAGGCGCTGGAAGGGAATGAAGAGTTTGTCCGCGTCCGCCGCGGCGAAGCCGAGGCCGTTGTCCCGGACGTAACAGGCCGGCTTCCCCTCGATGTCCGTCGCACCGAACTCGATGACCGCCTCTTCCCGCATGCCGGTGTATTTCCAGGCGTTGCCGAGGAGATTATCCAGAACCAGCCGGAGCAGCTCCGCGTCCCCCTCGACCGCAATGCCGTCGGCGATCTTGAATGTGCACCGGCGTTCCGGCGCGCTGAGCTGCAAATCCGCGGCCGCTACCTGCGCCATTGCGGAGAGGTCGACCCGTTCCCGGCGCGGCTCGACGTGGGCCATGCGGGAGAAATTGAGCAGGGCGTCGATGAGCCGGTTCATCTGCATGGTGCCGTCATAGGCATCCTGAAGGTACCCCGTGCATCGCTCGTCGAGCTTCTCCCCGCACATCTCCCGGATCGCCTGGCAGTAGCCGTTGACCACGGTCAACGGCTTGCGCAGGTCGTGGGCGACCGAGTAATTGAACGCCTCCAGCTCCCGGTTGGTTTCCTCCAGCTCGGCGGCCCGCGCCCCCAGCTCGGTGTTCAGCAGCTCGATCTCCTCCTCCGCCCTTTTGCGGGGGGTAATGTCATTTACCAGGCTGAGGAGATATCTCTCTCCTCGTATCTCTGTGGCAACAGCCGAATACGACGCCCAAAAGGCGTTGCCCCCCTTGTCTTTCATCAGCATCTCTTTCTCGCTCACCCCTCCCTTTTTCAGGATCTCCTCGACCGTTCTGGCGCGCTCCAGGGGGTCCGTCCATATGTCGAATTCCAGAGCGGTGCGGCCGATCACCTCATCGCGCCGGTAACCGCTGAACCGTTCGGCCGCCGCGTTGATGTCGATGAACCTCCCGTCAGCGAGGGTGCTGATGGTGATCCCGACAGGCGCCATGTTGAAGATCATGCTGAACTTCTCCTCCGATTCCTGCAGCTCCTCCTCTGTCCGCTTCCGCTCGGTGATGTCGAAAGCCACGCCGGCGACGTATGCCGGCCGGCCATCGGGACCTGGAAGAGAGAACTTGCTGACCAGGGAGTGGTGCTCGATTCCATTGCCCTGACGAAGGATTTCGGTGGTTTGGATGCTCCCGCCTTCGGCCAGCACCCGTTGGTCGTTTTCCCGGAACTGCCGGGCGGTTTCCGGCGGGAACAGTTCGTCGTCGGTCTTCCCCTGCAGGTCGGCAAGCGGTGCGGAAAAGATCCGTTCGGCCTCCGCGTTGGCATAGACGTACCGGCCGTTCAGATCCTTTATCCACGCTGCGGCGGGCACGTGAAGCATGAAAGCGGCAAACCGCTGCTCGATCTCCCGCAGCGCATCTTCCGCCCGCTTGCGCTCGGTGATGTCGTGCACTACCTTGGAGAAACCCCGCAGGTTCCCGACTTCATCGAGCAGCGCCGTAACGATCACCTCGGCCCAGAAGAGGCTGCCGTCCTTGCGGAGCCGCCACCCCTCGTCCTGCGCCCGCCCCTCGTCCTGCGCCCGCCGGAGCAGCTCTTCGGGTGTTCCCGCGCTCCGCTCCTCGTCGGGGTAGAAACAGGAGAAATGCTTGCCGACGATCTCTTCTTCACGGTACCCCTTCAGGCGCTCGGCGCCCACATTCCAGTTCAGGACGTTTCCAGCGGCGTCGAGCATGAAAATCGCATAGTCCTTCACGCTTTCCACCTGGATGCGAAACAGCTCCTCGTTTTCCCGCAGACGCGCCTCGAACTGCTTGCGCAGCATCATATCGCTGACCAGGGCGATAACGAGAATGCCGTTGATGGTTTCGATGAAGCCGAGACTTATTTCCACGGGGAACTCGCTTCCGTCCCGGCGGCGTCCGGCAAGCTCAAGAAGCTGGCCCATCGGCCTGATCTTCGGCTCTTTGAAATAACCCGCCTCGTGCTCTTCGTGGATGGCGCGGAAGCGTTCGGGGATGAGGATGGCGTGAGGTTTGCCGATGAGGTCCTCTTTCTGATAGCCGAACATCTTTTCGGCAGCGGCGTTGACGAGCAGAATGGTCCCGGTGGCGTCGATGATCACGACCCCTTCGGCGAGCGCCTCCAGAATGGTGCGTATCGTGACGTCTTCCTGGAAGATCCCGGAGGCGAAGGCTACTTGCCGCTGGATCCTTAATTCCTTTTCCCGGTGTTCCTTCTCGTGATTGATGTCGGTGGGGGTCATTACATCGCTCTCCTCGTCATAATGCCTTTTCCGGCAGGCTCATTCTCGGTTACGCGCTGCCCAGCGTAAAATAAAACGTCGCCCCTTTCCCCGGCTCACTCTTGGCCCACACCCGCCCGCCGTGGCGCCTGATGATCCGCTCCACCGTGGCGAGGCCGATGCCGTGCCCCTTGAACTCCTGCGCGCCGGGAAGCCGCTGGAAGGGGATGAAGAGTTTTTCCGCGTACGCCATGTCGAAACCGGCCCCGTTGTCCCGGACGAAACAGGCCCGCTCCCCCTCGATCTCCGCGGCGCCGAACTCGATGACCGCTTCATCCCGCTTGCCCGTGTACTTCCAGGCGTTGCCGAGGAGGTTTTCCAGGACCACCTGCAAAAGCTTCGCGTCCCCCTCCGCTGTCACCCCCTCGGCGATCCGGAACACGACCCGACGCCCGGTCTCCGCCTTGCGTAGCTCTTCGACGACGGCCTTTGCGATACCGCTCAGGTCGACAGTTTCCCTGTTCAGCTCGTACCGCATCATCCGGGAGAAGTTGAGGAGCGTGTCGATCAGCTCATTCATCCGGAGGCTCCCCTCGTAAATTTCCCGGACGTACCCCCGGCACTCATCGCCGAGCGTGGCGCCGCACTGCTCCTCGACCACCTGGCAGTAGCTGTTGATGGTCGTCAATGGTTTGCGCAGGTCGTGGGAGACGGTGTAGTTGAAAGCTTCCAGTTCCCGGTTGACGGACTCCAGCTCGGCGGCGCGGGCGGCAAGGTCGGTGTTCAGCCGCTCGATTTCCTCTTCCATCCGCTTCCGCTCGGTGATATCCTGCAGCATCGCGAGCATGCACTGCTCGCCGCTGATGTCGACCAGGTCCGCGGAGAAGAGGCCGACGAACTCCTCGCCGGTCTTGTCCCTGAAGTTGCTCTCAAGCTTACGGACCATTCCCTGCTCCGCCAGGGACTGCTGCATCCTCTCCCGGTCCGCCGGGTTCGACCAGATGCCGAGTTCCAGCGAGGTCCTGCCGATCATCTCTTCGCGCCGGTACCCCAGCATCTGCACACACGTTTCATTGACATCGATGAATCTTCCGTCCGTCAGGGTGGAGATGCCAAGCAGGGCGGGAACGGCATGGAAGATCGCGGCGAATTTCTGCTCGGATTTTTTCAACGCCTCCTCGGCCCGCCTCCGCTCGGAGATATCCTGACAGACGACCAGGATGTTGACCGTACCCTCCTGGTCGTACCCCGCCTGTGCCAGTTCGTCCACCCACACCAGGCTTCCGTCTTTGCGGACCTTGCGAAACTGCCAGCGATAGACCCGATGGGGGTTCTGCAGGCACAACCGCAACTGCTCGGCCACGGCAGGGCGGTCGCCTTCATGGAACAGCGTCAGCACCGACCGGCCTTCCAGCTCGTCGATCGTGTACCCCAGCTGGCTTGCGCACGCCGGGTTGACCGTGCGCATCGCCAAGTCGGCGTCGAGGGTGACGATCATGGTCGGGTTGTCGTGGAACAGCGCCCGGTAACGCGCTTCGCTGGAGCGCAGCGCCTCTTCCATCCTCCTCCGCTCGGTGGTGTCGCGGACGGCGGCGATGACCAGAACACCTTCTCCCGTGCCGAGCGGGCTCAGGCTTATATCGACCGGGAATTCGCGGCCATCCTTGTGCAGCCCGAAAAGCTCCGGAATAGTACCCAGCCGGCGCATGTGCGGGTCCTTGGAATAGTCCGCCCGATGCTTTACGTGCCGGGCGCGGAACCGTTCGGGCATGAGCATTTCTACCTCGTGACCATACAGTTCCTCTCGCTCGTACCCGAACAGTTTTTCCGTCTGCGAATTGACGATACAGATCTCTCCGTTGCCGTTCACGATGATCATTGCATCGGGCGCCGATTCCAGGAGCCCTTTGAACTTTTCCTCCGCGCTTTTCCGTTCGCTGATGTCGCGCACAAAAGCGGTGAACGTGTACCCGGATTCGGTCCGGATCGGCGTGACCGTCAGCTCGATGGGAAATTCGCGCCCATCGCGATGCACAGCCGAAAGCTCGACGCGCCGGCTCAGGATCGGCCCCTCGCCGGTGGCCAGGAAGTGCGAAAGCCCTTTTTCGTGGGCTTCCCGGTGTTGAGGAGGGATGATGGTTTCGCTCGGCCGCCGTCCTATCGCCTCTGCCGCCTTCCAGCCGAAAATTTCTTCTGCCATGGGATTCCAGGCCAGGATCGTCCCGCCTTCATCCATTTCCACCACGGCATCGAGCGCTGCGGCAATGAGTGCCTGCGCCCGGGTGCGGCTCTCCTGCACCGCCTTTTCCGCCGCCTTGCGCGCCGTGATGTCTTCGATGACGCTGACGTTGTATCGCGGATTGCCGTCAGGGTCGCGTACCATCGAGACGGTGAGGTTCACCCAGACGGTAGAGCCGTCCTTGCGGATGTAGCGTTTTTCCAGGGAGAAGTTCCGGAGCTTTCCTGCCCGCAGGCTCGTGAACTGCTTGATGCTCGCATCCAGGTCGTCGGGGTGGGTGATCTGCTGAAACGTCAGTTTTTTCAACTCTGCTTCCGAGTAGCCGACGATCTCGCAGTACCGTTGATTGATCCGCAGGAGGCGGCCGTCCGGGGCCAGATAGGCGATGCCGACTGCGGCCTGCTCGAAGGTGGCACGGAATTGCTCTTCGCTGTCCCGCAGGGAGGCTTCCATATTTTTGCGCGCGGTTATGTCCTCCTTCAGCGTGATAAAATCCGTGATGGTTCCTTCGAAGTCCTTGACCGGCGCTATGGATGCGGATTCCCAGTATTCCTCCCCGCTCTTTTTCCTGTTGATGAATTCGCCTCGCCATTCCTCTCCCTTCGCCATCGACTCCCGGATTCTGTCGGCATCTTCGAGGGACAGGTTCCCGGGGAGGATGATTCCGTGGTCCCTGCCGATCACCTCGGCGGGGAGATAGCCGGTCAGCTCGGTGAACTTCGGATTTACGTATTCGATGCTCCCTCTGGCATCGCTTATCACGACCATGCAGGGGCTTTCCATGGTCGCGCGGTACAGCCTGCGGAGCTCCTGCTCGTTCTGTTTGCGTTCGGTAACGTTATGGAACGCTATGAATCGTGCCGGTTTTCCTTCCCATTCTATCTCTACCGCCCACGACTCCACCACGACCGTTTTCCCGTCGCGGGATTTTATGTTCAGCTCGACGGCCTTGTCAGATATGATCGGCAAGCCGCACTGCTCTCCCAGGAGTTCCTCGGCCTTGCAACCAAAGATTTCTGCGGCGGTCAGGTTCGCAAATCGGATGACACCGTTGTCATCCACGATGATGATCCCGTGGACGCTTTTGTCCATGATGTTGTGGTAGCTCGCTTTACAGGCTTTCAATTCCTGGACGGACCTGGCGAGCTGCTCCCTGAGATCGCTCTTCTTCTCGAACATGGCTTTTCCTTTTCGTGCGGATCGGCAGTAAGGGCAGGGTTGCGCCGCGACGGCGCAGATGCCGGTGTTTCAATTGTACCGGCTTATGGGGAGGTTGCAAACGGGAGGGCGCATGTGCCGGGAGGGCCTCATGGTAACGGGAGAAATCTCACCGTGCGGAGGCAAGCCTGAACCAGAGCCAGGTGAGGAGTGCGGCGGCGAGCCGCCCCGGCGGATGGTCGGTGAGCCGGTCGAGGTGGCGGTCGTGGAAGCGAAGGAGCGGCAGACTCCCCTCGCCGGGAGGGACGCCGCGCCGGAAGTTGCGCCGGGTGTCGAGCAGCAGGGGAATCTGCCAGGCGTTGTCCCGGACGTACCGACCGGTGGCGAGCCAGAGTCTGATCCGGTTGCGCAGCGGGAGTGCCGCCATCAGCTCCCCGGTCCGGCTGAGGAAGCGGGGGAGGTCGAGCCGCTCCGCGCTCTCCTGGCTCCCGTAGAGGCGGGGGAGCTCCCGGAAGAAGGACTCCCACCCCATGGCGGCGAAGTTCGCGATGATCGCGTTCAGGGTCTGGCGTTCCCGGAGCCCCTCGACCTCGAAGCGACGGGCCGAGGTATGGATCTCGGCAGGGAGGAGGCACCATTCCCCGCAAACGCGCACCGCTTCGGCGAGGCGGGTCTCCGCCATCATCGGGATGGTATCGTCGAAAGGGCCGACCTCGGCAAAGAAACCGCGCCGCATCAGGAACCCCTGGTCGCCGTGGGTACACCCCCGCCGGTTCAGGCGCGCCTTGCATTCGAAGTGGTAGTACCCCCGGGGGAAGGCGTCGTTCTGCCGCCGGAAGCGGAGCGCGAAACGGCCTGCAACCCGTTCGTTCCCCCGCCGGCCGATCTCCGCGGCGAGCCGGTCGAGCCCTTGCCGGAAAGCGAGCGGGTCCGGGAAGAGGGAGTCGGCGTGGAGGAAGAGGAAGGTCGCGGCCGCGCCGGCCGCAGCGCCCGCGTTCATCTGCCGGGCGCGGCCGGGGGGAGTGGTCACCACCCGGACGGGAAAGGGGGCATCGGCGGCCAGTTCGCGTGCCAGCTCCGCCGTCCCGTCGGAGGAGCCGCCGTCGCAAACGACCAGTTCCAGCTCCACTCCTTCCTGCTCGGACAGGGTGCGGAAGAGTTCCGGCAGGATGTCCGCCTCGTTCAGGACCGGGACGATGACGGAGAGTTCATGGGTTGAGCCTGTTTTTTCTGGCACTTCAATCTCCTGGAATGTAACTCCCCCCTGCCCCCTCTTAAACTAAGAGGGGGAGCTTTTCTCCTCCCCTTAGTCTAAGGGGAGGCAGGGAGGGGTTAGGGGCCTGAAGAGCTAGGGAGGGGTTTCATGCTTTCCTCACGTCCACCCGGTTGTCATAGAAGGTGCTCCCCCCTCCCTGGTCGGTGAGGCGCTGCGAGGTGAGGACGTTCACCGAGCGGGCGCCGGGGGCGAACTCCAGCCACCAGACCCCCTCCGCCACTACTACCCCGGCCGGTGCCCTGTCCGTGAGCCTTGCGATGAAAAGCGCTTCCCCGAGACGGTTCCAGGCGACCACCCGGTCTCCGTCGGCGATTCCCCGCTCCCCGGCGTCCGCCGGGCTCATCAGGAGCTGCATCCCCTGCTGCTTTGCCCTGAGCTCGTCCTGCTCGTAGAACGAGGCGTTCAGGGCGAAGATGGTGGGTGCGGTCACGAGGCGCAGCGGCTCGGGGTCCCGGTCGCCGTGGGGAGGGAGCCAGCGCGGGAGCGGCTCAGCCTCCCGCGGGTTGAGAATCTCGATCCGTCCCGACGGAGTCCGGAAGCGGAGACGGTCCTGCGGGAGCGGAAGTTCCGCCGCCCGCCCCGAATCGAAGGGGGCGAGATCGGTCCCCTCCCGGAGCGGGGCGGGGACCGCGAGGAGCCGGTCGATCAGGTCGTCGGCGCTCTGCCGGAAGAACGGTTCCTCGAATCCCATGGCGGAAGCGAGGAGCGAGAAGACCTCCCAGTTGGATTTGCTCTCACCCACCGGCGGGACGGCGGGGCGGGCCCGCTGGATGCAGTATGTGCCGTAGGCGCGGTAGAGGTCGGCGTGCTCCAGGGACGAGGTGGCGGGGAGGACGATGTCGGCGAAGCGGGCGGTGTCGGTCATGAACCGCTCGTGCACGACGGTGAAAAGCTCCTCCCGGGCGAGACCCGTGAGGACCGCGTTCTGGTCCGGGGTGACGGCGGCCGGGTTGGAGTGGTAGACGTAGAGCCCCATCACAGGCGGATCGGCAAGTTCGTTCAGGGCGTGCCCGAGCCGGTTCATGTTGACGATCCGGGTGGGGGTGGCCATGAAATCCTCCCTGAGCACCTCCCGCATGGCGAAGGCGCTGCCGGTTGAGGTGCCGGGGAAGCACCCCCCTCCATCTCTCCCGTAGGCGCCGACCAGCGCGGGGAGGGAGGCGATGGTCCGGACGGTCATGGCGCCGTTGCCGTAGCGGGAGAGGCCGCTGCCGAGGCGGATGAAGGGGGCCTTTGCCGCGCCGTAACGCCGCGCCATCTCTACGATCACCTCGGCGGGAATGCCGGTCAGCTCGCTTGTCCGCGCGGGGTCGAACCCGGGGAGGACCTGTGCCGCGAGTTCGTCGAATCCCTGGACGTGGTGCGCGATGAACTCCCGGTCGACGAGCCCTTCCCGCGCGAGGACGTGCATCAGCCCGAGGGCGAGCGCCCCGTCGCTCCCGGGGCGGACCGGGAAGAACCGGTCGGCCGAGGCGGCGGTGGGGGTTTCGTAGGTGTCGAGCAGCCAGACCGTCGCTCCCCTTTTCCGCGCCTCGTGCACCATCCGGAGGAAGTGGATGCTCGTTGCGGCCGCGTTGATCCCCCAGAGGATCACCAGGTCGCTTTTGACCACCTCGTCCGGGTGGCAGGCGGGGGTCTCCCCCATGGCCGCCTTCCAGCCGGCGTCCTTGGCGGGGGAACAGATGGTCCGGTCGAGCCGGGAGGCCCCGAGCCGGTGGAAGAAGGGGTGGCCGGAATTACGCTGGACGAGCCCCATGGTGCCGGCGTAAGAGTAGGGGAGGATCGCCTCCGCGCCGCAGTTGTCGATGATCCCGCGCCACCTTTCCGCGATGACTGCGATCGCCTCGTCCCAGGAGATCGGGCGAAACTTCCCTTCCCCCTTGGCTCCGGTCCGGGCGAGGGGGGTGGTGAGGCGGCGGGGGGAGTGGACCGTCCGCTCGTAGTGGAGCATCTTCGGGCAGAGAAAGCCGCGGGTGTAAGGGTGCTCCGGGTCGCCGGTCACCCGTACCGCCCGGCCGTCCTCCACCTCCACCACCAGGCCGCAGGTGTCGGGGCAGTCGTAGGGGCAGACGGAGCGCTTGATTTCGCGGGGCATGGGATACCTCGTTCTTCGTGAAGATTGCGTAGGAGCGGAAATCAATTATAGCGCTATTCTTCAATTTTGGACCGAATAATTTCGGTAGAGTTTCTTTTTATTATTGCTTGACGTTTAACATCACGCATTATATTCTTCAGCTATGATCAAAACCTTCCGTTGCAAGGACACCGAGGCGTTGTTCGAGGGGAAGTGCCCACGGAGGTTCAAGGCATTTGCAGCTGTCGCCGAGCGCAAGCTGCAGATGATCGAGGACGCCCATTCGTTCGACGATCTTCGCGTGCCGCCCGGCAACAGACTGGAAGCCTTGCGTGGCCACCGCAAAGGTCAATGGAGCATCCGCATCAACGATCAATGGCGCGTCTGTTTTCGCTTCGAGGAAGGCAACGCGTTTGATGTTGAGATCGTAGATTATCATTGAGGAGACCGAAATGAGCCCCACAAATAAAATGCGTCCCATTCATCCGGGCGAAGTGTTGCGCGAAGAGTTCCTTGTTCCCCTGAATATGAGCGCGCATGCGTTGGCGCTGGAGCTCAAGGTGCCGGCCCCGCGCATCAACGACATCGTGCGCGAACGCCGCGCCATAACGCCTGACACGGCACTCAGGCTGGCGCGGTACTTCGGGACTTCGCCGCAGTTCTGGATGAATTTGCAGACCAGCTATGACTTGAAATGCGCTGAGCGCGAGGTCGGCCCGAAGATCGCGAAAGAAGTTCATTCGCGGCTTGCTGCATAGTCGGCCAACTTTGCAAGTTTGCAATCCTGACACCCGAAATGTACCCTTGCGAATCGCAGGATACGAATTGGACCTGAGGACACAAGCTGAAGCAATAAGAGCCAAATGGGACCCGACAAACAACTTTGATTCGCAAAATATGGCAAAATTGCTGGCAGCCCGTTGGAAAAGCATATACATATAGATGAAAAAATTTAGCTTTCAGAAACCGTGAGAGCCGTAAAGTTATCTATAGATATATAATTAGCTGTCATCTACCCATAGATGCTTTCATCTACAGGTATATGCTTGCATATACCTGTAGATGCCAAGCTCTAAACGTTCAATAACGTTGTTAGCTGAATAGGAAAATGAAACTAATAACTATCATAATCTTGGCCGTTGCGGCGATTCTAATCCCTTTTCGTCAT
>DATJLB010000314.1:0-6958 GCA_035490915.1 Geobacteraceae bacterium | reverse complement strand
TCCCCACAATATCGTCCAGCTCTCCGGCGGTGAACCGACGGTGCGCGACGACCTCCCGGCGATCATCGCCCTCGGGCGGGAGCTCGGCTTTCCTCACATCCAGGTGAACACGAACGGCGTGCGGCTCGCCGCCGACCCCGGATATGCCGGTGAGCTGAAGCGGGCGGGGCTCTTCTCCGTCTTCCTCCAGTTCGACGGGACGGATGATGCGATCTACCGGGCGATCCGGGGTCGCGCTCTTCTCGCGGAGAAGCTCACGGCCATCGAGCACTGCGCTGCCGCGGGGCTCGGCGTGGTGCTCGTCCCGACCGTGGCGGCGGGGATCAACACGGAAAACGTCGGTGCCATCCTGAAACTCGCGCTGAAGCTGGGGCCGGCGGTGCGCGGTGTGCACTTCCAGCCCGCCAGCTTTTTCGGCCGCCACCCCGAACCACCCGCCGGAGAGAAGCGCATCACCCTCCCCGACCTGATGCGGGCGATCGAGGAACAGACTGCAGGTCTCATGCGGGTGGAGCAGTTCCGGCCGCCGGGGTGCGAGCACCCGCTCTGTTCTTTCCACGGCAACTTCCTCCGCCTTCCCGGCGGCGGGGTGCGCCCCCTGACCGAGCACGCTCCTACCTGTTGCTGCGGCACACCGGAGGAGGAGAACCGGGGGACGGGGCGGGCGGTTTCCTTCGTGACGCGGCAGTGGGCCGCGCCGGCTGCGGCTGACAGCGTCGCGCCCGCTTCCCTGGACGCCTTCCTGGAGGACTTCAGGACCAACACCTTCGCCGTCTCCGCCATGGCTTTCCAGGATGCGTGGAACCTGGATCTGGAAAGGGTCCAGGAGTGCTGCATCCACGTGGTTGCGCCGGACGGGAGGATGGTCCCGTTCTGCCTCTACAACCTGACCTCCGCCGACGGCGAGCCGCTCTACCGGGGAAAGCCATGCTGACGCCGCTGGAGCCGTGGATCAAGGGGAAGATCGGCCTCAGGCCGACGGAGCCGCTCACCAGGTGGACCATCGAGGAGTACCAACTGGCACGGCTGCGGGAGACCGTGGCGCACGTCCGGTGCCATTCCCCCTTCTATCGCTTCATCCTCGACGGCTTCGGTGGAGATCGGCCGGAATCCCTGGCGGATATCGCCCGGCTTCCTTTCACCAATCCGGCGGAGCTCCGCGAGGACGAGCTCCGCTTCCTCTGCGTCTCCCGGGGGGAGATAGAGCGGGTGGTGACCCTCCAGAGCTCCGGCACCACGGCTCCGGCCAAGCGGCTCCACTTTACGGCAGACGACCTGGAGCTGACGACCGATTTCTTCCACCACGGCATGTCCACCATGGTGCAACCGGGGGACAGGGTGCTGATCCTGATGCCGGGCGAGCTCCCCGGGAGCGTCGGCGATCTCCTGGTGAAAGGGCTTGCCCGCATGGGGGTTGAGGGGATCGTCCACGGCCTCGTGCGGGATGCGGGGGAGGTGCTCGGCCGGATCGCGGCGGATGGGATCGACGCCCTGGTTGGCCTGCCGGTGCAGGTGCTGGCGCTTGCCCGGCACCCGAATGCGGCGCTGGCGAAGCGGGTGAGAAGCGTGCTCCTGAGCGCCGACTATGTGCCGCAGGCAGTCGCACGTCAGCTCACCGATGCCTGGGGCGTCGCCGTGTTCAACCACTACGGCATGACCGAGATGGGGCTCGGCGGCGGGGTCGAGTGCCGCCACCGTTGCGGCTACCACCTGCGGGAGGCCGACCTCTACGTCGAAGTCGTCGATCCGGAGAGCGGCCGGCCGCTCCCCGACGGTGAACTCGGCGAGATAGTCTTCACGACGCTCACCCGCCGCGGGATGCCGCTCATCCGTTACCGGAGCGGCGACCTGGCCAGGTTCCTGCCGGAGCCCTGCCCCTGCGGCACGGTGCTCCGCCGCCTGGAGCGGGTGAGGGGGAGGCTTTCCGGCGAGGTCTGTCTGGGGCACGACCATAGAATAACTATCGCGGAGCTGGACGAGGCGCTCTTTCCTCTCCCGTTTCTCCTCGACTACCAGGCCGTGGTGAGCAACCGATATGGCATGGATTTTCTCGACGTCCGCATCGAGACGACGGCGACGGACGGCGGGGAGGCCGCCCGCCTTGTGCGCAGGGCGCTTCTTGAAGTCCCGGCGCTACGGCGAGCCGTGGCGGACGGCTACCTCGTGCTGGGAGAGGTCGGTCGCGGCTCGTTCGAGCGATCGATCAGCATCAAAAGAACGGTCATTGACCGGAGAAAGGATATGTCATGTTGATTCCCTGGACCATACAGGCCATCTGCTCGGCCCTGGAGAAGGGCGAAGAGGTGGTGCTGGCGACGGTGCTGAGCAAGTCCGGCTCCGCCCCGTGCCTGGCGGGCTCGAAGATGATCGTCCACGGGGACGAATCTTCCGTCGGTACCGTCGGCGGAGGCGTTCTGGAAGCGGAGGCGCAGAAGAGGGCCGGCGAGGTCTTCCTGAGCGGCTTATCCCAGATGTTCACCTTCGACCTTTCCGGTCGGGACGCGGCGAGCATGTCGATGATCTGCGGCGGGCGGGTGGAGATATTCGTGGAACTGATCGGCGCCGACGGGGTGAACCTGGAGGTATTCCGCACACTCGGGAAAGCGCTCCGGACGGGGGAGAAATGTTTCCTGGTCTCCGACCTGGGAGAAGTCGACGCTGACATCCGGCGGATCAGCCGCTGCCTGGTGCGGGCCGACGGCGCCGTGACGGGGGAGTTCCACCACCCTGCGCCGTGGCTCACTACCCTTGCGGAGCAGGCCCACCGGTCGACCTACCCGATCCTCACCGCCTTGGGAGATCGGCGGTTTCTCGTCGAGCGCTGCTATACCCCGAGCACTGCCTTCATCTTCGGTGCCGGCCACGTCTCGCAGCACGTGGCGGAGCTGGCGGGCAAGGTGGCCTTCCAGACCGTGGTGCTGGACGACCGGGAGGAGTTCGCCAACCGGGAGCGGTTTCCCGCTGCTGACGAGGTGCGGGTGATCGATTCCTTTGCCGACTGCTTCAGCGGGTTGGAGATCGACGGAGACAGCTATGTGGTGATCGTCACCCGGGGGCACACCCATGACCGGACTGTGCTGCAGCAGGCGCTTCGGACGGGGGCAGGGTACATCGGCATGCTCGGGAGCCGGAAGAAGAGCGTGGAGATCAGGAATTCACTCGTGGCCGAGGGTTTTGGCGAGGAGGACGTGAGCCGGTTCACCTGCCCGATCGGCCTGAAGGTCGGCGCCGAGACGACGGCGGAGATCGCGGTGAGCATCGTGGCGGAGCTGATCCAGGCCCGGTCCGTCAAGGGGAGCGCGAATGGGCGGTAGCGTGGCCGCAATCGTGCTGGCGGCGGGACTTTCCTCCCGGATGGGGGAGTTCAAGCCGCTCCTCGATATGGCCGGAATGACGGCCCTGGAGCGGACCGTCACTCTCTTCCGGAATGCCGGGGTACGGGATGTCCGGGTGGTGACGGGGCACCGGGCAGAGGATCTCGCCCCTCATCTGGGGCGGCTCGGTGTGCGGGCCATTCACAACCCCCGGTACCACGAGGGGATGTTCGCCTCGGTGACGACGGGGGTCGGGACCATCGGGCCGAAGGTCGAGGCGTTCTTCGTCCATCCCGTGGACCTGCCGTTGGTCAGGCCGGCAACCGTCCGGCGGCTTCTTGATGCCTATTACCTGAACAGTGGCGGCATCGTTTACCCCTGCTTCCGGGGGGAGCGGGGGCATCCCCCCCTCATCGCCGGGTGGCTGGCGCCCGAGATTCTCCGGTGGGGCGGGCCGGGGGGGCTCCAGGGAATCCTGGTCCAGTGGGAGAATGTCGCCTTCGAGGCGGAGATGGCCGACGCGCAGGTACTTCACGACATGGACACCCCCGCAGACTATCGAACGTTGCGGGAACGGGCCGAACGGCTCCACATTCCGTCGGAGGCGGAGTGCCGGGTCCTGCTCGATGACGTGTTCCGGGTCGAGACCCCGATTGTCCGCCACGGCAAAGCGGTGGCACAGGTGGCCGTGCGCCTCGGAGAGGAGCTGAACCGGGCAGGATGCGCCCTGGACGTTCCGCTTCTCGGTGCGGCAGGGCTTCTCCACGATCTCGCGCGGAGGGAATCGGACCATGCCCGGGCAGGTGCCCGGCTCCTGCGCGAAGTGGGGTTTGATGCGGTCGCCGATCTGGTCGCTACGCACATGGACATCGCCGTCGACGAACGGGAACCGGTCGCCGCAGCCGAGGTGGTGTATCTTGCGGACAAGGTGGTGCAGGGGGTGCGGCGCGTCCCCCTGGAGGAACGTTTCCGCGCTAACGTGGAACGCCATGCCCACGACCCGGCCGTCATCGGCAGTATTGCCGGCCGGCTGAAAAGCGCACAGCAGATACAACGGCGCCTGGAGTCGGTGCTGGGGCGTCCCCTGGAGGAGGTCATCGGGATCACATGAGCCACAACCCAAGCACTACAACCATCTATCTCCTGCGGCACGGCGATTCCCGGCAGGATGGCATCAAGCGCTACATCGGCCAGGCAGACCTTCCGCTCAACGAGGAAGGACGCGCCCAGGCGGCTGAATGGCGGCGGGAATTGATGGAGGTCCCCCTGCTGCGGATCTTCAGCAGCGACCTCTCCCGCTCTCATGAGACAGCCTGCATCATCGCGGAGGGGAGAAGCGAACCGGTCCAGCCCCTGGCGCGGCTGCGGGAGATCAACCTGGGAGGGTGGGACGGCCGGCCCATGGACGAGGTGCGTCTCATCAGCCCCTTCGAATACGAGAAGCGGGGGGCCGACATGGTCTACTACCGCCCGCCGGGGGGGGAGTGCTTCGCCGACGTGGCGGCCCGGGTCATCCCCCTGTTCGAGGAGCTCATCCGCGGTGTGCAGGGCAACGTGCTGATCGTCGGCCACGCGGGGGTGAACAAGGTCATCCTCTGCCACATCCTCGGGATGCCGCTCGCAAATCTCTTTCGGATGCGGCAGGACTACGGCTGCCTGAATGTGATCGACTGCGGGAGGGAAGGGATACGCCTCCGCGGGATGAACATCGGGCATCCTCCCCTTGGTGGCGGCATCTTTGCCGAGCCGTCAGATCTGCCGCGTCGGGCGACCAACTCCGCCTACAGGCAGATGGGAGCGTGAACGTGAACAGTTGACGAGAAAACCTCTTGCGAATCTCGGCTCTCTTGGCTACAACTGGAGGGGCATTTCATTCGATAAACACCGACGGAGGGAGCATGAAAGGAGCCGGCACAACGCTTGAGGCGGTGCGTGAGTATTACGGGAAGGTCCTGGAGGGGGCACGGGACCTCAAGAGCAACGCCTGTTGTTCCACCGAGGCACTTCCCGAGAGCCATCGCAAGATCCTTGCGGAGATCGACGGCGAGATCCTCGACAGGTTTTACGGCTGCGGCTCGCCGATCCCCCCTGCTCTTGAAGGGTGCACGGTCCTCGACCTCGGGTGCGGCAGCGGCCGCGACGTCTACCTCGCCTCCCGCCTCGTCGGCCCGGAAGGGCGTGTGATCGGCGTGGACATGACCGACGAGCAGCTTGAGGTGGCGAGGCGCCATCAGGAATCCCAGGCAAAGCGGTTCGGCTTCCAGAGATCCAACGTCGACTTCCGCCGCGGATACATCGAGGACCTGGCCGCGATCGGGATCGCCGATGAATCCGTCGACGTGGTCATCTCCAACTGCGTCATCAACCTCTCTCCCGACAAGGGGCGGGTGTTTGCCGAGATCCTGCGGGTGCTGAAGCCGGGAGGAGAGCTCTATTTCTCGGACGTCTTCGCGGGGCGGCGCGTGCCGCAGGCACTGCGCGACGACCCGCTTCTCCTCGGCGAATGTCTGGGCGGGGCGCTCTACATCGAGGATTTCCGGAGGCTCCTGCGAGACCTCGGCTGCCTCGACTACCGGGTGATCTCACAGAGGCCCGTAACTATCGGCAACCCCGAGATCGAGGCGAGGACAGGGCTGATCGATTTCTACTCCATGACCATCCGCATCTTCAAGCTGGCCAGTCTGGAAGATATCTGCGAAGACTACGGCCAGGTCGCCGTTTACAAGGGGACCATCCCCGGTCATCCCCACAGCTTCGCTCTCGACGACCATCATACCTTCGTCACCGGCAAACCGATGCTGGTCTGCGGCAACACCGCCGCCATGGTGGGGGAAACCCGCTTCGGCCGGCATTTCGAGGTGATCGGCGACACGTCGGTGCACTATGGGCCGTTCGACTGCGCTCCGGCGGGTCCCGGCGCGGCTGCCGACGGATCATGTGCCGGCGGCGCCTGCTGCTGAGCGGAAGAATAGAGCTCGATTGCTCAAATTTGCGGCGCCTGCCTTTTTTATAGTCTACGTTATATATCAAACTATACAACGTTGGAGGGCCGACAGAGGACAAAGCGTCCTTCCTCATCATTCTTCCAGATGTTTTGCGGGCGTCGGTCCGGTCTGTTCCGTATTGGTATGTATTATGTATCTAGGTTATTTGCCGGGGGGCAGCGTGAACTCCATGCCGTTGACGAAACCCGACAAGCAGGTACAATGACCATAGAGAGCGATGCCTTCGGGGCGTGTGGTCAACTGCAACAGGAGTGGCGTGCATGAAATGCGGGAGAAGTCCCATGGAGCTGGACGGCTCGGTCTGGCTCCACAAGGCCGAACGGAAGTTTCTCGGCGGCGACCGGATCAACCTGCTGGAAAAGATCGACGAGCGCGGCTCCATCACGAAGGCGGCGAAGGAGGTCGGCATCAGCTACAAGACCGCCTGGGATACCGTCAACATGATGAACAACCTGGCTGACCGGCCGCTGGTGGAGCGAATGGCTGGCGGCAAGGGGGGAGGCGGCACCTACCTGACCTCTGAGGGGAAGGAGGTGATCCGGCAGTTCAGGATCATCCAGGAGGAGCACCGGAAGTTTCTGGTCAGCGTCTCCGAACGGGTCGGGGACGCGGAAAGTCTCTATACATTCTTCAGGAGGA
>DATJLB010000313.1:0-3502 GCA_035490915.1 Geobacteraceae bacterium | reverse complement strand
CGTCGTCGGCTACGCGACCTACCTCGACCTGATTGCGCCGCTCCTCGTGGGGAAGGAGGTGGTTTCCTCCGGGATGATGCGCGAGGTGGAGCGCTGCACCGAGGCGCTCCGCATAGCCGCTGCAGGCAAAGACGTTGCCCTCGTCTCCGGCGGAGACGCCGGGATTTACGGCATGGCCGGGCTGGTGATCGAGCTGGCGGCAGACTTTGAAGATGCCGAGATCATAGTCGTCCCCGGCGTCTCTGCCCTCCAGGCGGCAGCGGCGGTGCTCGGCGCCCCCCTCATGCACGACTTTGCGGTGATCTCCCTCTCCGACCTCCTCACGCCGTGGGAGGCGATCGAGCGGCGCCTCGAAGCGGCGGCCGGAGCCGATTTCGTGGTCGCCATCTACAATCCGCGGAGCAAGGGAAGGGTGCGGCAGATCGAGCGGGCGCGGGAGATCATGCTGGCTGCCCGCCCCGCGGCGACGCCGGTCGGGATCGTCCGGAACGCCTGCCGGGCGGGTGAAGAGCGGGTGGTGACGACGCTCGGGGGGATGCTCGATCACCCGATCGACATGTTCTCCCTGGTGGTCATCGGCAACTCCGCCACCTTCGTGGATCGCGAGGGGAGGATGGTGACGCCGCGCGGCTATGAAACCGGTTCGACGTTCAACGTTCGACGTTCGACGTTGGAAAACGAAAACTTTGAACCTCGAACCTTGAACCTTGGACCCCATCACGGCAAGGCCGTGATGGTATGCGGCACCGCCTCCGACGTGGGGAAATCGGTCCTTTCCGCTGGGCTCTGCCGGATCCTCACGCGGCGCGGCCTGAGCGTCGCTCCGTTCAAGTCCCAGAACATGGCCCTCAACTCCGCGGTCACGCCCGAGGGGGGGGAGATCGGCCGGGCGCAGGCGATGCAGGCGCAGGCGTGTGGCATCCCTCCCCACATCGACATGAACCCGGTGCTTTTGAAGCCGAACTCCGACACCGGGAGCCAGGTGATCGTCCAGGGGCGGGCGGTCGGGAACATGACGGTCAGGGAGTACAACGCCTACAAGCCCCAGGCGTTCGAACGGGTGCGGGAGAGCTTCGACCGGCTCCGTGCCCGGTGCGACTTCGTCGTGATCGAGGGTGCGGGGAGCATTGCCGAGATCAACCTGAAGGCGCACGACATTGCGAACCTCCGGGTGGCGCAGATGGCGGGTTCTCCGGTGATTCTCGTCGCGGACATCGACAGGGGGGGGGGTGTTCGCCCAGATCGTCGGCACCCTGGAACTCCTGGAGCCCCATGAGCGGGCGCTCGTGCGCGGGGTGGTCATCAACAAGTTCCGCGGTGACCCGTCGCTTCTCGGGCCCGGGATCGAGTTCGTGGAGCGGCGGACCGGCGTGCCGGTGCTCGGAGTGGTGCCGTACTTCACCGGCATCCGCCTGCCGGAGGAGGATAGCGTCGCTTTGCAGCGACGAAGATCGTGGATCGATGATCGTGGATCGAAAAGCAGAGTCGACGTCGGGGTGGTGCGGCTGCCGCGGATCTCCAACTACACCGACTTCGACGCCCTGGAAGCCGAGCCGGACGTGGCGCTCCGGTACATCGAGACGGCCGACGATGTGGCCGGTCTCGACCTCCTCATCCTGCCGGGGAGCAAGTCCACCCTTGCCGACCTCGCCTTTCTCGCGGAGCGGGGGCTGCTTGGGGCTATCCGGGCGTTCGAGGGGGCCGTGGCGGGGATCTGCGGCGGGTTCCAGATGCTTGGGCTGCGCGTGCTCGACCCCCTCGGGGTGGAGTCCTCAATCCGCGAGGCGGAGGGGCTCGCCCTTCTCGACGCGGAGACGACCATGCTCGCGGAGAAGGAGACGCACCAGGCGGAAGGCGTGCTCTCCCCGGCGGGAGGGCTTCTGGCGCCGGGATGGAGCGGGACGCTCAGCGGGTACGAGATCCACATGGGGGAGACCAGGGTCGGGCCGGGGTCGCTCCCCTTTGCCACCGTTACGCGCCGCTCCGGCCGGGAGGTGGCGGTCGCGGACGGCGCCGTCTCCCCGGACGGGCGGGTGTTCGGCACCTACCTGCACGGGATCTTCGATAACGACGGCTTCCGCACCGCCTTCCTCAACCGGCTCCGGCGCGGCAAGGGGGTGGCGGAAAGGGGGGTGGCGACGGCAGCTCCCGACCCGTTCGATCTTCTGGCGGACCACCTGGAGCGGCACCTGGACATGGAGCGGCTGCTCGCTGTCTGCGGGGTGGGGGAGCAGCATGGTGCCCGGCAAGAATAACCGTTCAAGGAAAGGAAATCAGATGCGCAGACTCATCATTGCAACCACCGTGTGTCTCTGGGCCGCCACCGCGTTTGCCGCCGAACCTGTAAAGACCGAAGCGACTCCGGTGACCGTAACGACGAAGTCCGGACTGCAGTACACCTCTTTCCGGGAAGGTACCGGCGCCACGCCGGGGCCTACGGACACGGTTAGTGTCGACTACCGCGGCACCTTGCTGAACGGCCGCGAGTTCGAGAGCTCGTACAAGCGCGGCCGGCCAACCGAATTCCGGCTTGACAGAGTCATCAAATGCTGGACGGAGGGGCTGCAGCTGATGAAGGTCGGCGGGAAGGCAAAGCTCGTCTGCCCGTCGAACCTCGCATACGGCGAAGACGGGATTATCGGTTCCATCCCGCGGTACGCCGTGCTGACGTTCGATGTGGAGTTGCTCGGCATCAGGTAATGACCGACCTCCCCGTCCATCGTTTCAGAGGCCGCGACGGCGCGGAGCTCGCCTACCGCCAGATGGGGGAGGGGCGGCCGCTGGTGCTTATCCACGGCTACTTCTCGACCGCATTGGTCAACTGGGTGCGCTACGGGCATGCCGCGCGGCTTGCGGCGTGCGGCCACCGCGTCGTCATGCCCGACCTGCGCGGCCACGGCGACAGCGCCCGGCCGCACGACCCTGCCGCCTACCCGCCCGACGTCCTGGCGGACGACGGCTTCGCGCTGATCGAGCAGCTCGGGCTCACCGACTACGACCTCGGCGGCTATTCGCTGGGCGCGCGGACGGTCGTGCGGATGCTGGTGCGCGGCGCGACCCCGGGGCGCGCGATCGTTGCGGGGATGGGGCTGGAAGGGATCGTCCACACCGGCAGGAGCAGCGCCTTTTTCCGCCGCGTCCTCACCAAACCCGGCACGTTCGGGCGCGGTACGCCGGAATGGAGGGCGGAGGCGTTCCTGAAGACGGCGGGCGGCGATCCGGTGGCGCTCCTCCATGTTCTCGACACCTCGGTCGATACGCCCCGCGAGGCGCTCGGCCGGATCGTGGTGCCGACGCTCGTGCTCGTGGGTGCCGAGGACGACGACAACGGCTCCGCCCGGGAACTGGCAGCCGCCCTGCCGGATGGCCGGTACGTCGAGGTGCCCGGCAATCACATGGGTGCGGTCGCCAGGCCGGAGCTTGGCGCGGCCATGACGGATTTTCTCGACGGGTGTCCTGCGGGTGGGGAGTGATAGATGCGGGGACCCAATTGACCCCTTGC
>DATJLB010000312.1:0-1883 GCA_035490915.1 Geobacteraceae bacterium | reverse complement strand
ACCTCCTGACGGTGATCGAACACAAACGCACCTACGAAGGGCTGAAATTCGCCTGGGTGGGGGACGGTAACAACATGGCCAACACCTGGATCGAGGCGGCCGCCATCTTCGGCTTCGACCTGACACTCGCGTGCCCCGCGGGGTACGAGCCGGAGGCGAGGGTACTGGCATGGGCCAAAGAGAAGGCGACCTCGCGGATCGTCCTGACCCGTGATCCGCGGGAGGCGGTGAGGGACGCCGACGTCCTCAACACCGACGTCTGGGCGAGCATGGGGCAGGAGGCGGAGCAGAATGAGAGGGAGAAGGCCTTTGCGGGCTTCCAGCTGAACGAGGCGCTCCTCGACGAGGCGAAAGGGAACTGCATGGTGCTCCACTGCCTGCCGGCCCACCGGGGTGAGGAGATCACCGACGACGTGATTGAGGGGCCCCACTCGGCGGTGTGGGACGAGGCGGAGAACCGGCTGCACGTGCAGAAAGCAATAATGGCAACCTTGATGGGATAAGACGGAGCGCCGCTTTTGACTCGGCCAAGGCCTCGCCCTCCGGGCAGCTACGCTGTCCAATTCGCCGGGCGAATTGTCCGCAATCTCGGTCTTGACCTTGCGAAAAACCGACGCTCCTGATGACAGATGCAATTCAAAGTCATTTTTTGAAAGGAGAAGACCATGGCCAAGAAAGAAGTGAAAAAGATCGTCCTCGCCTATTCGGGGGGGCTTGATACCTCCATTATCCTCAAGTGGCTGAAAAACGAGTACGGCTGCGAGGTGATCACCTTTTCCGCCGATCTGGGTCAGGGGGACGAGCTGACTCCGATCCGGGACAAGGCGTTCGCCACCGGCGCCGACAAGGTCTACATCGACGACCTGAAGGAAGAGTTCGTCCGCGACTTCGTCTATCCCATGTTCCGCGCCAACGCCATCTACGAGGGGCACTATCTCCTCGGCACCTCCATCGCCCGCCCGCTGATCGCCAAACGGCAGATGGAGATCGCCAAGATCGAGGGAGCGGACGCGGTTTCCCACGGCGCCACCGGCAAGGGAAACGACCAGGTCCGCTTTGAACTCGGCTACTACCACTTCGACCCCGCCATCACCGTGATCGCGCCATGGCGGGACTGGAAGCTGAACAGCCGCCAGGCCCTGGTGAACTACGCGAAGCGGAACGGCATCCCGATCCCGGTCACCAAGAAGCGCCCCTGGTCATCGGACCGCAATCTCCTCCACATCTCCTTCGAGGGGGGGATTCTGGAGGACACGTGGGCCGAGCCCCCCGAGAACATGTTCGTCCTCACGAAGGCCCCGGAAAAGGCCCCCAACAAGCCGCAGTACGTGGAGATCGAGTTCAGGAACGGCAACGCGGTGGCGGTGGACGGGGAGAAGATGTCGCCCGCCCAGCTTCTGGCCCACCTCAACTTCATCGGTGGCGAGCACGGCATCGGCCGGGTGGACCTACTGGAAAACCGCTCGGTCGGGATGAAATCGCGCGGCGTCTACGAGACCCCCGGCGGCACCATCCTGCGGGAGGCGCACATGGCGGTCGAGCAGATCACCATGGACCGGGAGGTGATGCGGGTGCGCGATTCCCTCATCCCGGAGTACGCCCGGATGGTCTACGCCGGCTACTGGTTCTCGCCGGAGCGGGAGATGCTCCAGTCCCTGATCGACGAGTCCCAGAAGACGGTGAACGGCGTGGCCCGGGTAAAGCTCTACAAGGGGCACTGCCGCACCGTCGGTCGGAAATCTGAGACCGACTCCCTGTTCAATCTCGACTTCGCCACCTTCGAGAAGGATCAGGTTTACAACCAGAAGGACGCGGAAGGTTTCATAAAAATCAACTCGCTCAGGCTGCGCATCCGCTCACTCATGCAGGCCCAGAAGAAGTAG
>DATJLB010000311.1:0-11933 GCA_035490915.1 Geobacteraceae bacterium | reverse complement strand
GCCGCGTAATAGGTATTGCTGACATAGTAGTCGACGTCCAGAAGTTGATAGCGGTCGTCGACGGCGAGTTCGTAAACCGCCCCGAGGTTCAGGGTGGCATGGTGATCTGCGTCAAAGAGGCTCCAGTTATACGTAGGCACTAGTGCCTTTGATGCGGTCCCGTCTTTGATCAAGCCGGCTCCTCGCAGGACGGGAGCGAACTCCCGGACGATCCGGCCTTGTTCCCCGACCATCGAGCCGATCTGTGAAGCCGGAGACGGGGATTGTTCTCCGAATTCGTAGGGAGGCGTGCCGGCAAACCCCTTCTTTTGAAAGTCAGTGGCGCGTCCGCACAGAAGGGAAGCCCAGCACGAGCTTATGGTGTCGGGAGCAGGGCCTTTCTTGATGCACGTGGCAAGGGCGTTCGCTTCACTGTGCGTCAGGTTCAACTCCGACGTGGTGGCAGTGGTCGCCAGGGTCTTGTCCACCAGCTTTTTTACGGTGTTCTGCCGGGGGTCGAGGTGCAGACCCGCGAAATCCTTGAGGTCACAAGGGGATTTCATGGTGTGGAACAAGGCCACTTTCAACGGCTTGCAGCGTGTTGGGTCCCAGGTTTGAAGCCGCCGGGCGGTCTCTGCCGGAGCTGTTGACACAATATAGCAGAACTGGGCCGAGACGCCGTTCGGGAAATTCATCAACGTGCCGCGTTGGGAGAGAATCTCGCCTGCCTGCAGGCGTTTCAGGTCGATGTGCGGGAATTCGCTGAAACGCGCCAGGCTCGTCACCGGGTCGGCGCCATGCACCGAAGCCGTGGCGTGCAGAGTGCAGAAGGAAAAAGCGATAAAGATCACTGACCGTTTCATCGACAGACCCTAGTGAGAAGAATGCGTAATGGAGGTGACGGTGCACCGGCCACCGATACTGTCTACCCGAACACCCGCGCGAATGTCTCCCGATAAATCGCCAGTGCCTCCCCGCTGAAGGGGACGAACACCACCCGTTCCAGGTCGGGGAATGTGCCCAGGGCCGCTTTGGCCTCGGTCATGGCGATCTCGCACGCCTTGCCCATCGGGTAGCCATAGATGCCGGCGCTGATGGCGGGGAAGGCGATCGACCTGATGCCGTTCGCCGCGGCAACCTCGAAGCACCGCCGGTAGCAGGAGGCGAGAAGCTCCGGTTCTCCCTTGTCCCCCCCGTGCCATACCGGCCCGACCGTGTGGATCACGTGCTTCGCCGGGAGCCGGTATCCCTTCGTTATTTTTGCGTCGCCGGTGGCGCAGCCGTTCAGGGTGCGACACTCCTCCAGGAGCGCCGGACCGGCTGCGGCGTGGATGGCGCCGTCCACCCCGCCGCCGCCGAGGAGGCTCCTGTTGGCGGCGTTGACGATGGCGTCCACTGCGAGACGGGTGATGTCGGTCTGGATGATCTCGACTTTTTCTTTCATTCGGACCTCCAAGAATTGATCGCTTCTCCTATTCTACCACATAGGTCCTGATCTTGCCGCGTGCCGCCGTCTCTTTTCACTTCACCTGTGATACCGTGATCTCCACGTTCAGCCGGTCACCCGCCTGCTGCAGGGCGGCCTGCCACTCCTGGCCGAGGTCGGGGGGCACCGCGACCAGCGCGGTCATGGTGAAGAGCGGGGTGCCGCTGAGCGGCGCCGGGGTGACGCCGGTCTCCATCGATTCGATGTTGATGCCCCGCTCCGATAGGTAGCGGGCGACTTCGTGGACGATCCCCTCGTGGTCGGCGCCTTCCACTTCGATCTGGAAGGAGAGCCAGCCGGGGGGCGTCTCGACGTAGCCCGGCTCGGTCTTGGAGGTGGTTATCGTGTACCCTTGGGCGGTCAGTTTTCCCACGCCCGTTTCCAGCCCGGCGAGGCTGTTCGACGGCAGGGAGACGAGAACCAGCATGGCGAACTCGCCGCCGAGCCGGGCCATCCGGCTCGATTCCACGTTGCCGCCATGATCAAGGAGCATCTTGGTAACGGTTTCGACGATCCCAATCCGGTCGGGGCCGGTCAGGGTGAAGACGATGTTCGTACGCATAGAGAGGATTCCTTTCGCTATTTTTTCTTCCCCACCAGGTCCCGCAGCATCTTCAGGTTCACCGCGTCCATCTCGTCGTTGTCCCCCTTCGGGGTTTCCAGGATCTTCGGGACCTTCGCAAGGCGCGCGTCGTTGACCAGCAAGCGGAACGGCTCAAGCCCCATGGAGCCTTGGCCTATGTGCTCGTGGCGGTCGACCCGGCAGTTGAGACCCTTCTTGGAGTCGTTCATGTGGAACGCCTGGAGCCGCTCCAGGCCAAGGACCCGGTCGAACTCGGAGAAGGTCCGTTTGTACGCTTCTGGGGTTGTGATGTCGTAGCCGGCGGCGAAGGTGTGGCAGGTGTCGTAGCAGACCGCGAACCGGTCGGGGAAGGAGGTGCCGTCCATGATCGCCCGCAGGTGCTCGAAGCGGTACCCGACGTTCGACCCCTGGCCGGCCGTGGTTTCCAGGAGCACCTTTCCGGTGAACTCGGGAACTGCCGGGAAGAGTTCCTCGAACGCCTCGCAGATCCGCCTGATGCCGGTATCGTCGCCGTCCCCCGTGTGGGCGCCGGGGTGCATGACGATCTTGGCGATGCCGAGTCTGCTGCAGCGCTCCATCTCCTCACGGAAGCCCGCGAGGCTCTTCTCCCGCACTTCGCCCGGCGGCGCTCCCAGGTTGATCAGGTAGATGTCGTGGGAGACGATCTCGTGGATGCCCGACGCCTCCCATTTTTCCCGGAACAGGGCTGCGTCCGAGTCGGAAACCGGCTTTCCCCGCCACTGGTTGGCATTCTGGGTGAATACCTGGATCACGCCGCACCCAGTGGCCGCTCCCCGCTCGGGGGCGTTGAAGATGCCCCCCGAAATGGACATGTGGGCGCCGATATAGTCTTTCATGGGAACCTTTCTTGGCTGGGGAGGCTCACGGACGAACACGGACTTGCACGGACGATCACGGACAAATCGGTCAGTGTCAGTCAGTGTCAGTCAGTGTCAGTCAGTGTCAGTCCCTGTTTTATCGCTTCGATCCGCTCGGCATACTCCTCTGGCGTCAGGATGACCTCCTCGTGAGGCTCCGCCCAGATCGGGCGCGGCCAGAGGGGATCGCCCGCGAAGCGCGGGACCAGGTGCCAGTGCATGTGGGGGACCATGTTGCCGAGCAGCTCATAGTTCATCTTAGCCGGTTTGAAGAGGTTGTAAAGGGCTTTCGCCACGCGGGTGACCTCGTCCAGCACCTCCGACCTCGCCTGCCGGTCGAGGTGGAACAGCTCGGTGACGTGGTCCTTGGCGACGACGATGGTGTAGCCGGGAAAGAACTGGTCCCGGTTGAGGAGGACGTAGCAGCGGGTAAGTTCTGCGATGTGCAGCTCAGGCTCCGCGTGCCATTTTGTGCACATGGTGCAGTCTGTCATGGTTAGACTCGCAAAAAATTCATCACAATTTGTGCGGCGAACTAACCGCACGGGACACTAGTGGGAAAACAGGATCGGTACCGGTGTCCGTTTCAGCAGTTCCCGGGGGAGCTCGCCGAAAACCGGCGCGCCCCGCAGGCCGTAGGTGAACCCCCCCATGACGAGGAGGTCGGCATCCGAATCCCTGACCTGGTCGAGGATGATGTCGGCGACGGAACGTTTCCCCTTGTTGACGATGGCCACGTGCGCATCAACACCGTGGCGGGCCAGATGCTCGTTCAGGGCGGAGAGGGTGGCCTGTTCGCGTTCACGCTCCGTCTCGCTCGATACTACCGCGACGATGTCGACACGGGATGCCTTCTCGATGACTGAGAGGGCGTCGTGGAGAGCCCGGGAAGATTCCCTTCCGCCCCGCCAGGCCACCAGGACCCTTTTCCCGAACTGGTAGATGGTGCTGTCGGAAGGGAAAACGATTACCGGTCGGCCGGTGCCGAGGATCAGGTGTTCTATCGGCTCGTGGTTTCCCCGCTGCACCTTCCGGCCGTTGTGGGGCTGACCGATAACCAACAGATCGGTGGCGTAGGCATGGAAGGTGATCATCTCGCTCATCGACACGCCGACGACGTTCCAGTCTACGTAGAGCCATTCAGCCATGATGCCCGACTTCGAGGCGGCATTGATGAAGAAGCTCCGCACCTCGGCGTAGTCGCCATCGAGGGTGAGCTGGGGGGCATAGTAAGGGTGGCTGATGACATAGAGCCCTTTGAGGCAGGCCTTGTGCATGCGGGCGAGGTCAATAGCGGCCATGAACCGTGCCGTGCATCCCGGTCCACGATCGAGGTGAACAATGATGTCTTTGAGTGGCATGGCTGATCTCTCCTCGTGACGGGTTTCATCCGGATGCTAAACCGCTATCTCTCCTGAAAACACCTCTACTGCCGGACCCGTCATGTACAGGAAGCCGTCGTCCGCCCATTCCAGCTCCAGGTCGCCGCCGGAGAGGTGGTTGAGGATCTTTTTCCCGGTTACGCCGTTGAGCGCTCCTGCAACGCAGACCGCGCTGGCACCGGTACCGCAGGCAAGGGTCTCGCCGGCGCCCCGCTCCCAGGTCCGCTGCCTGACTTCGGATGGGGAGATTACCTGGACGAACTCCACGTTGGTGCGGCGCGGGAAGAGCTCGTGGTTTTCGATGAGCGGCCCGTACTTTTCCACCTGGAAATTCTCGACGTCGTCGACGAAGATGACGCAGTGGGGGTTCCCCATGGAGACGCAGGTGATGTGGAAGGTCGTGTGGAGGATGTTGAGCGGCTCGTTGACGATCTGCGTTCCGGCCTCGCCGAGCATCGGGATCTCGGCGCGGGTGAGGCGCGGTTTGCCCATGTTCACCCTGACCTTTTCCACTTTGTTGAGGCTGTTGGTGAAAAGCTGGAGGGTGAGGATGCCGGCGCCGGTCTCGGCGGTGATTTCCTTCTTCGTCACGATCCCGTGGTCGTAGGCGTACTTGGCGACGCACCGGATGCCGTTACCGCACATCTCCGATTCGGAGCCGTCGGAATTGAACATCCGCATCCGGACGTCGGCCGTTTGAGAAGGCATGATGAGAATGAGGCCGTCGGAGCCTATCCCGAAATTCCGGTTGGAAACCTTGATCGCTACCTGTTCCGGGTTGTCCACCCGCCCTTCGAAGCAGTTCACGTACACGTAGTCGTTGCCGGCCCCGTGCATCTTGGTGAATTTCATCGGCTGACTCCTTTTTCCTGGATATATCTGTTCAAAATACCAAAAAAGCATGCCGGCAACAAGCAAAAACCGGCCCGCTTGCACTTCTGGTGCTTTTGGTGGTAGCATGACAAAAAGTTGCGAGAGAGGGAGGATTGTGCATGGAATTGAAAAACAAGGTCTGGATGACCGGGAGCCTGGAGTGGTACACCTACATCGGCGGGGACGAGGTATTTCTCGGGAGCCGGGAGGTTCCCTATCCCCTTTCCGAAGGAGACAAGTGGACAAACGAGTTCGGGGACGTCTTTCAGGTGATCGATGGTGAGATCCGCCAGCTCGAGCGGGTGGAACCTCCGAAAAAGCATTGGTGATGTTTGCTGGACCTGGCGGGTGCCTAATACAAGCATTCAGAATGAAGAACTAATCTTATTCTAATTTATGTTCTTGACAATTTGGATGTGAATTTGTATATGAATTATACGATGTTTAAATCCCGCCGAGGTGCTCGCACATGAAACTTTCGACAAAAAGCCGGTACGGACTCCGTGCCCTCTTCGACATAGCCTACAATTCCGGTACGCTCCCCGCCCAGATCCAGGACATTTCCCGCCGTCAGGACATCTCCCCCCGGTATCTCGAGCAGATCTTCCAGGGGCTCAAGCGGGCAGGCATCCTCAAGAGCAAGCGGGGCCCACAGGGTGGGTACTTTCTGACGAGGAACCCCGAGGAGATCACCGTCAAGGACATCATCACGGCGACGGAAGGGGGGATGGTCCTGGTGGACTGTGTTGCCACCGGCAAGCGGCGGAAAAAAAGCGCCTGCACCTTCGAGGGGTGCTGTGTTACCCAGACGGTCTGGGAGGAAGCCACGTCCCGGTTGAACGAATATTTCAACGCCTTGACCCTGAAGACCCTCTGTGAAAAGGGGCAGGAAATGGGATTGAAGAGGGAGCAGGACCACCGCTTCATGTACTACATTTAAGCGAGGAGTTGCCATGCCCGTTGCAAAAAGCGCGAATGTACTGGAACAGATCGGCAATACCCCCATTATCAGGCTCGAAAAGCTGGAAGCGCGGGGCTCGGCGGCGATCTATGCGAAGGTGGAGGCGTTCAATCCCGGCGGAAGCATCAAGGACCGGATCTGTCTTGCCATGATCGAGGCCGCGGAACGGGATGGCTGTCTGAAGCAGGGTGGATCGGTCGTGGAGCCGACCAGCGGCAACACCGGTATCGGCCTTTCCATGGTCTGTGCCGTCAAGGGATACAAGGTCATCCTCACCATGCCCGACACGATGAGCATCGAGCGGAGAAGACTCCTGGCTGCATACGGCGCCGAGCTGGTACTGACGCCGGGGGCACAGGGAATGCGGGGTGCGGTGCAGAAGGCCGAGGAACTTGCCGCCACCCACGGCTATCTCCTCCCCCAGCAGTTCAAGAATAAGGCGAACCCCGAAGTCCACCGCAGAACCACCGGTCCCGAGATCATCAACGCCATGGCCGGAATCCCGATCGATGCCTTCGTAGCCGGGGTCGGTACCGGCGGCACCATAACCGGGGTCGGCGAGGCGCTGAAAAAGCATAACCCGCAGGTCCAAATCGTTGCAGTGGAGCCGGCCGAATCCGCGGTCCTGTCGGGCGGGGAGCCGGGTCCCCACAAGATCCAGGGGATCGGAGCGGGGTTCGTGCCCGATGTCCTGAATACCAAGATCTACAGTGACGTGGTCAAGGTCACCAACGAGGCCGCCTACGCCGCCACCAAGCGGTTGTCGCTCGAAGTCGGCATTCTCGTGGGCATATCGTCCGGAGCGGCTTTCGTCGGGGCACAGCAGGTTGCGAAAAAGCTCGGCAAAGGAAAGAATGTGGTGGTGATACTGCCGGATACGGGGGAAAGATACCTCTCCACCGGCGTCTTCGACTGACATGGAACGCAGCTTTTCCGCCGGCTCTGTGTAAGTCTTCGGGATTCCTTGTGCGGCGTAGCGCTGCTACGCCTCCGCGTCATCCCTCTACAGCCTTGATCCGACGAAAAATCTGCGTTCCGTAAAGGGTTTGCCAAAACAACAACAGAAGAAAAGCCCGGCAGCGGGCTTTTCTGTTTTAAGGAGAAGTATGGATTTGTTGCACGAGAACTATGAGAAGCTGAAAGAGATCATCGGGGAGATGGGGTCGGTGCTGGTTGCCTTTTCCGGGGGGGTGGATTCCACCTTTCTGCTCAGGGTCGCCCATGACGTCCTTGGGGAGCGGGTCTGCGCCATTACCGCCACCTCACCCACCTACCCGGAGTCGGAGTTCCGGGCCTCTCAGGAGTTGGCGCAGTCGATCGGCGCGCGGCAGGTCGTGGTGGAATCCAACGAGTTGCTGATTCCCGGCTTCTCCGCAAATCCCAAGGATCGCTGCTACCACTGCAAAAAAGAGCTGTTCGAGCTGTGTGCCGCAAGGGCGCGGGAGATGGGGTACGGCTTCATCGTGGACGGGAGCAATACCGACGATCTTCACGATTACAGGCCTGGTCGAAGGGCGTTGGCGGAGCTGTCGATCCGGAGCCCGCTCCTGGAGGCGGGGCTCTCGAAGGCCGACATCCGCGCACTGAGCCGGGAGCTCGGACTCCCCACCTGGGACAAGCAGGCATACGCCTGCCTCGCCAGCCGGTTCCCCTACGGAGTGGAGATCACCCCGGAGCGGCTCGCCATGGTGGAGCGGTGCGAGGAGTTTTTGCGGGAGAACGGGTTTACGACCTACCGGGTAAGGTATCACGGGGATGCCGCCCGGATCGAGACGACGGAAGGGGAGATGGTGCGGTTCCTGGAGCCCGCCTTTCGGCAATCCTTGATAGCGTTCTTTCGCTCGGCGGGCTTTACCTACGTGGCCCTTGACCTGCAGGGGTACCGGACCGGGAGTATGAACGAAACAGACGCCGGGCTCTAGACTCTGGGTTTTTTACCCGGTATAGTGCCCAGCGCCTCGAGCCTATTTCACTTCCACCGTGATCTGCTTCGGCTTTTTCTCCTCCCGCTTCGGGAGGACGATGGTCAGTACGCCACGCTCGCAGTTAGCCTTGATCTTTTCCTGGTCGATGGTGGGGGGGAGCGAAAAGCTCCGCTGGAACGGGCCGTAGTACCGCTCCACCCGGTGGTAGTTCTCCTTCCTGATGGACTGGTCGAGCTTCCGCTCTCCCTTCAGCATCAGGGTGTTGTCCTCGATCCGTACCTCGATGTCCTTCTGGTCGATGTCGGGGACCTCGGCCTTGATGACCACCGATTCCTCGTCCTCGTAGATGTCCACTGACGGCTGCCAGACCCCTTCCTTGAGCTCTTCCCCCGCTTCCCGGTTCCACGCCAGGTCGAGGAGGCGGTTCATCTGCTCCTGCATGGTCCGCAGTTCCCTGAAGGGGTTGTACCTCACGATTGCCATGTCTGCGTCTCCTTTCGTTCAGGTTAGGTATAAGATAAGGAGCTTTTTCCCAAAGTCAAGGGGGAGGAACCTCGCCGGTTCCTCCCCCTCTATACCTTCCGTTCCGGCCACATGCCGGAGCTTTTTCATTCGCGTTACGACTTCACCCCTTTGGGTACCTTGTGCTTATTTTTTTTCGAGCCGTCGAAGAGCGTCTGTTTGATGATGCCCCTCTTTTCCTTCTGGTCCTTTTTCTCGTAGTCGGTTTCAAGGATGACTTCCGCGTCATCGGCCAGTTGCTCGATGGTTTCCTCTTCTCTTTTCGTCATACGAACTCCCCTTTTGGCGTTGATCGTTGATGGTTGCTTCTGACGGCCGTTACGAGACAGGTCCGTTCCACCTCCTTCCTTGTGAAAACAGTCTAGCAGATTTTGCCGGGTATGCAATTTTCAGCGGGACGGAGCAGCGGAGAGTTTCCCTTGAACAGGGGACGGTTATCGGCTACTATTCCAACGCAACGTCATATTTGAGCGCTGCCTGTGTTGGCCGCGTCGTCGGCTTGGCACCATCTCAAATCTGACGTTGCATGAGACAAGCCGGGAGGTGCGATGTGCTGACGTACAAGGTGGTGGAGGTGAACACGGTTTCCGAGGACATGCTGGAAGAGGTCCTGAACGAATGGACCGCCAAGGGGTGGCGCTTCGACGCGATGCAGTTCGCCATGCGGGAGTCGCAGAAGCGTCCCAGCATGGCGTTCGTGATCTTCACCCGGGAAGAGGGGGAGTGATGGCCGGCCGACCCACCCTCTACCTGATCGACGGCTCCTCCTACATCTACCGGGCCTACTATGCGATCCGCCACCTCTCCTCCCCCACGGGGTTTCCGACGAACGCCCTGTACGGCTTCACCCAGATGCTGCTCAAGGTGCTCAAGGAGCGGAAGCCCGACCACGTGGCGGTGGTGTTCGACGCCGGCCGTCAGACCTTCCGCAACGAGCTCTACTCCGACTACAAGGCGAACCGGCTCGCCATGCCGGACGACCTGGTCCCCCAGCTCGCCCCGATCAAGGAGATGGTGCGCGCCTTCCGCATCCCGGCCCTGGAGAAGCCTGGCTTCGAGGCGGACGACATCATCGCCACCCTTGCGCGGGAGTGCGAGGAGCGGGGGATGGCGGTGGTGGTGGTGACCGGCGACAAGGACCTCATGCAGATCGTCACCGGCAACGTACGGCTCCTGGACACCATGAAGGAGAAGGAGAGCGGCGTCCCGGAGGTGGCGGAGCGGTTCGGCGTCAGCCCCGAAGGAGTGATCGACATCCTGGGGCTTGCAGGGGACAGCTCAGACAACATCCCCGGCGTTCCCGGGATCGGCGAGAAAACCGCCATAAAACTGATCCAGGAGTATGGTTCCCTGGACGAGCTCCTCTCTCGGGCCGGCGAGGTGAAGGGGAAAACGGGGGAGAGGCTCCGGGAGTTCGCCGACCAGGCTCGCCTCTCCCGGCAGCTCGCCACGGTGGAGCGGAACGTCCCGCTCGCCTGGAGCTTCGACGACCTCGTTCTCTCCCCTCCCGACAACCGGCGGCTTGCCGAGCTCTTCAAGGAGTACGGCTTCACCACCCTGATGAAGGAGCTGACCGGCGCCGCCACGCTCCCGACCGAGGAGTACCGGACCGTGCTGGACGAGGCCGGTTTCACCCCTCTTCTCGCGATGCTCCGGGAGACGGGGGGCTTTGCGGTCGACCTGGAGACCACGAGCCTGAACCCCCTTGAGGCGGATATCGTCGGGATCTCGGTGAGCTGCCGCGACCACGAGGCGTTCTATATCCCGGTCGGCCACCGCTACCACGGCGCGCCGGCACAGCTTCCACCGGAAAAGGTCCTGGCGGGGCTCGCGCCGCTATTGACCGACCCGCAGCTCCCGAAGATCGGCCAGAACCTCAAATACGACTACCAGGTGCTCCGCCGGGCGGGGGTCGAGATGGAGGGGGTCTGGTGCGACACGATGCTCGCCTCCTACCTCCTGAACCCGGTCCGTTCCAGCCAGAGCCTCGATTCCCTGGCGCTCGAGTTCCTCGACCACCGGATGATCAGCTACGCCGAGGTGGCCGGCACCGGGAAGGAGCAGAAGAATTTCTCCGAGGTGGAGGTGGACACGGCCTCCACTTACTCCTGCGAGGACTCGGACGCCGCCTTCCTCCTCCACCGGTTGTTCCTGCCGCGCCTCGCGGAAGCCGGGATGGAGCAGCTCTTCTTCGAGGTGGAGATGCCGCTCCTGAAGATCCTGGCGGAGATGGAGCTTACGGGGGTGAAACTCGACCTGAAGCTCCTCCAGAAGCTCTCGGAGGGATTCGGGGCGCAGCTTGCCGCCCTGGAGCGGGAGATCTACGTGCTCGCCGGCTGCGAGTTCAACATCAACTCCCCCAAGCAGCTCGGGGAGACGCTGTTCGCCCGGATAGGGCTTCCGACCGGGAAGAAGACCAAGGGAAAGACCGGCTACTCCACCGACATCTCGGTCCTGGAGGGGCTGGCGGAGGAGCACGAGGTGGTGCGCCTCATCCTCCAGTACCGAAGCCTCGCAAAACTGAAATCGACATACACCGATGCCCTGCCGAAGCTCGTGGATGGCTCCACGGGGCGGGTGCACACCTCCTACAACCAGGCGGTGACCAACACGGGGCGCCTCTCCTCGTCCGAGCCGAACCTGCAGAACATCCCGATCCGCGGCGAGGAGGGGAGAAAGATCCGGCGTGCCTTCGTGGCCGAACATGGGAGCCTCCTCCTCTCTGCCGATTACTCCCAGATCGAGCTCCGGGTGCTTGCCCACCTCTCGGGGGATCGGGTCTTCTGCGACGCCTTCGCCCGGGACGAGGACATCCATACCCGGACCGCCAGCGAGGTGTTCGGCCTCTTCCCGGAGATGGTGACCCCGGAGATGCGCCGCCAGGCGAAGACCATCAACTTCGGCGTGATCTACGGCCAGGGGGCCTTCAGCCTCGCCAAGCAGCTCGGGGTGGCGCCGAAGATAGCCCGGGAGTTCATCGACAACTACTTTGCCCGCCACAGCGGGGCCCACGCCTTCCTGGAGGAGTGCGTGCAGGTGGCGCAGAAACAGGGGTACGTCACTACTCTGCTCGGCCGGAGGCTCCCGATTCCCGACATCATGAGCAGCAACCACAACGTCCGGGCTTTCGCCCAGCGAAACGCCGTCAACTACCCGATCCAGGGGTCGGCGGCCGACATCATCAAGGAGGCGATGGTGAACGTCTTCGCGAGGATCAGGAGGGAGGGACTCGCGAGCCGCCTCATCATGCAGGTCCACGACGAGCTGGTGTTCGAGGTGCCGGAAGGGGAGCGGGTCGTCATGGAACAGCTGGTGAAGCACGAGATGGAGCATGCGGTGCAGCT
>DATJLB010000310.1:0-3948 GCA_035490915.1 Geobacteraceae bacterium | reverse complement strand
TGGAAGAGGTAGTTCTCGTCGACGAAACCGGCAGGCTTTATGACGGGGCCGACCTGCTAACGATGATGGTAAACCTTTTCCTCCAAACCGGCGCCAAAGGGGTCTTTGCCGTCCCGGTATCCGCGCCGTCGGCAATCGAACTTACAGCCCACGAGAAGGGATGTTCCGTGCGGCGGACAAAGAACTCGGAACGTTCAATGATTGAGGCAGCCCTCTCTCCGGAAGTCATCATGGCGGGTTCCATGGACGGCAGGTTTGCCTTTACCAAATTTCAATCCGCCTTCGACGGCATGTTCACCATCGCCAAAGCCCTCGAATTGCTCGCCACGCTGGGAACCTCCTTCTCCAAAATTCTGGAGGATGTTCCCCGCCGGACCTTTCTCCAAACCAGAGTCCCCTGCGTCTGGGAGATGAAGGGGGGAATCATGCGGAAAATGAGCGAGGACAGCCTGGATGAAGAAGCAACATTCATCGACGGAATCAAGGTCCACTTTGGCGAAGACTGGGTTCTCGTGCTCCCCGACCAGTACCGGCCTCTGGTCCACATCTTTGCCGAAGCCAAACAGCCGAAAACCGCCCAGCGGCTCCTGGACGAGTACCTGCACAAGGTGGAGAAGTGGAAGAAGGAACTGCAGTAAGCCGTGCGACGTGCGATGAAGTACCGTCAACCACGCTGCACGTCACACGTTGAACGTTGAACGGGTTTCCCATGTCCGACCCCCTCTACATAACCTTCCTTTGGCACATGCACCAGCCGTACTACAAGGATCCGGTCCAGGGTGAGTATGTCCTCCCCTGGACCTACCTCCATGCCGTAAAAGACTATTACGACATGGCAGCCATTGTGGACGAAACCCCCGGTGCCAAGGCAGTCTTCAACCTGGTCCCATCGCTCTTGGAACAGATCGTTGATTATGCCTCCGGCAGGGCTCGTGATCCCTTTCTCTCCCTTGGTCGGATGGCTCCGTCCGACATGGGAGAGGATGACCGGCTGTTCTTGCTGGAAAACTTTTTTTCCGCCAACCGGCAGCGGATGATCGAGCCTCACAAGCGCTACCTCGAGCTCCTCTACCTGGCGGGAGACGGCGACACGACCCGGACCGCCGAGCGGCTTCGGCATTTCAAGGATCAGGACCTGCTCGACCTCCAGGTCTGGTTTTTCCTCGCCTGGACCGGTGAAATTGCCCGTCGTCATTATCCCGTTCTTCAGGAATTGGTCAGAAAGGGGAAAAACTTCACCCTTGAGGACAAAGCGCTTCTCCTTGACACCCAGAGGGAGATCCTCCAGGGGATAATTCCTCTCTACGGGCGGTTGTGCAGCGAGGGGAAAGCCGAACTGTCGGTCTCTCCCTACTTCCATCCCATACTTCCTCTCTTGTGCGACATGAAGATCGCACAAGCGGCTATGCCCCGGGCCTCACTTCCGGCAAAAGGTTTCAGACACCCTGATGATGCCCGAAACCAGGTAGAGCAGGGAGTCCGCTACTTCTCTGAAATTTTAGGTTTTTCTCCTGCGGGAATGTGGCCTTCGGAAGGAGCTGTCAGTGACGAATCTCTTGTCATCATTGCCGAAAGTGGCCTCCGGTGGGCTGCCAGCGATGAGGGAGTGCTTTCCAGGAGCCTCTCGGCAGGACTTGGGGCTGGCAGAGAAGCGCTCTATCAGCCTCACCTGTTTCGCTCGGGAAGCAGTGAGCTCAACCTGTTTTTCCGTGACCATGCCCTCTCCGACCTGATAGGCTTTACCTATTCCCAGTGGAGCGCAGACCGTGCAGTAAGCGATTTTATCGCCCGTCTGAAGGAAATCAGGCACCATTCGCCGGGGAGCCGGGTAGTGCCAATCATTCTTGACGGAGAAAACGCCTGGGAGTACTATCCCGAGAATGGCTGCCAGTTTCTGCGTCAACTCTACGCAAGGATCGCCGAGACTCCGGAACTGGAGTTGGCAACTTTTTCCGAGACGCTGGACAGGATGCCCGCGCCTAGTGTCCTCACCCACATTCATCCAGGCTCCTGGATAAACGCAAATTACGGGATATGGGTAGGACATCACGAAGAGAATCTGGGATGGGATTACATTGAGCAGGCACGGGAAGCTGCAGTGAGTCACAGCCCTCAGGTTGCAGCGATGCTCTCCCAGCGAGGAGATGCCGTTTCCGGCGGAGACGAGACAACCCGACTGATCTGCAAATCCCTCTATGCGGCCGAAGGTAGCGACTGGTTCTGGTGGTACGGCGATGACCATTTTTCGCCCCACAATGACAAGTTTGACCTCCTGTTCAGGAAGTTTCTGACCAATGTGTACCGTCTGCTCGGCCTGGACACCCCCCGGCACCTCTTCGAACCGATCAAGAAAAAGGGGATCGCCGGCCTCGTACGGGAACCGGTGGCTCTGATCACACCGGTGGTCAATGGCTTGATCAATGATTATTTTGAATGGTTAGCGGGCGGACTCTACGATCTCACCAAACAGTCGTCCGCTATGCACGCCGCCGAAACACTGCTCCAGTCTTTTTTTTACGGCTTTGACCGGAAGGCCATCTATTTCAGGGTCGACGGCGTGAAATCCATGGATCAGACACTTACCGCAAACGATCGGCTGGCTCTTCATCTGATCCTGGACAGGGAATACCGTCTCGTCGTGGAACAAGCCAGCGAGGAAGGTCCGTTGGAAACGAAAGTCGATGGCACGTGGCAGCATGTCGGAATCGACTGTTCGTGGAAAATTCGGCGTACCTGCGAAATCAAGATTCCGCTCGTTTCAATCAGTCCCGAACCTGGAAGCATAATCTTCAGTTTTTTGACTCTCACCCGGAGTGGGGAGGAGATCGGCCGATGGCCCACAGACGCCCCGATGCTGCTCAAATATGCGGGGCCTGAGATTGAACTGGAAAACTGGTTGATCTGATGGAGGGACAATGTCCGAACTGCGCTGGGACCCCCTAAAACTCCACTGGGTAATCATTGCCACTGAGCGAGGTCGCCGTCCGCGGGATTTCATGATTGAACAGGAAACCGCCGAAATGACCAGCTGTCCCTTTTGCTATGGCAATGAAGACAAAACACCGGTCGAGATCTTCGCCATTCGTCCGTCCGGCCCCCCCAACTCTCCCAATTGGCGGGTCCGGGTGATACCGAATAAGTACCCGGCGCTTCGGATAGAAGGAGGTCTGAACAGCCGCGGCTACGGCATTTACGACGTAATGAATGGTATCGGTGCCCATGAGGTTATTGTCGAGACCCCGGAACACAACAAGGGACTGGCGGACCTCACCCCGGCCGAGATCACCGATGTCCTGATCGCTTACCGAAGCAGGTTTCTCGATCTGCGTCGGGACACGCGATTCCGCTACATGGTGCTTTTCAAAAACCACGGCTCCCGGGCCGGCGCTACCCTCTCCCACGCTCACAGTCAAATTATCGCCGTCCCCCTGACCCCCCCGGTAGCGGCGACGGAACTGAAAATCTGCCGCGACTACTACGCGAACAAGGAGCGCTGCATCGTCTGCGATCTGATTGACTTCGAGCTGGCAAGCGGCGACCGGGTGGTCCGGGAGTTCGCCAATTTTGTGATTCTAACTCCGTACGCCGCCTGTTTTCCCTTTGAACTACGGCTCTACCCGAAAAAGCATGCCCACGACTTTGCCTTGATGGACGACCGCCAACTGGCAGAACTGGCAATTGCCCTAAAAGAAATGCTCGTCAGACTGAAGCTGGTCCTGAAGGATCCCCCCTTCAATTTTATTCTCCACAACGCCCCGCCGCAGCAGTTGAGGCTCGGCAAACCTGACTACTGGAGCTCCATTGCATTCGACTACCACTGGCACATCGAACTCGTTCCGAGGCTCACTCAAATCGCCGGCTTCGAATGGGGCACCGGGTTCTTCATCAACCCCACATCACCGGAGGATGCCGCAGCCTTCCTCAGGGAAGCGGAAATTTAGACTGGAA
>DATJLB010000309.1:0-3671 GCA_035490915.1 Geobacteraceae bacterium | reverse complement strand
GATGATCCGGGCGAGCGTCGTCTTCCCCGAGCCGGGGGGGCCCCAGAAGATCAGCGAGGTGAGCTGATCGGTCTCGATGAGGCGGCGAAGGAGCTTTCCCTCCCCCAGAATGTGCCCCTGCCCGACGAACTCCTCCAGGGTCCGGGGGCGCATCCGCTCGGCGAGCGGGGCGTCCTTTGTCTGTTCAGCTGCGGCATCGAAAAGGTCCATGTCTGTTTACGTTCAAGGTTCAAGGTTCAAGGTTCAAGGTTCAAGGTTTTAAGGCATTAACGCTGAACGTTGAACTTCGAACGTTGAACTGCTCTTATCCTTTCTGTTCCATGAGGCAGACCCCCTCGTGCAGACAATGCTGCACACTGGCAGTGACCTCCTCGGTATGGACGTCCCAGATCTCCTCGGCGTATTCGGCGACCGCCCGGTCGCTCGAGAATTTTCCCATACCGGCGCTGTTCCTGATCGCCCGGCGTGTCCATTCGTCCTGATCGAGGTAGAGCCTCGCCACCTCTTCCTGACAGGAGATGTAGGAGGCGTAATCGGCCAGGAGCAGATACTGGTCCCCCTGGTTCAGCAGGGCGTCGACGATCGGCTTGAAGAGGTCGGCGTTGCCGGGGGAGAAGGCGCCCCCGGCGATCATGTCGAGCGCAAGCTTGAGCTCCGGCTGCCGGGAATAGTACTCCCGCGGATTGTATCCCCTCTCCTTCAGGGCGGCGGCCTCCTCGGCGTTCAGCCCGAAGATGAAGATGTTCTCCCGGCCGACCTCTTCCATGATCTCGATGTTGGCGCCGTCCAGGGTACCGATGGTGAGCGCCCCGTTCAGGGCAAACTTCATGTTGCCGGTCCCCGATGCTTCGGTCCCGGCGGTGGAGATCTGCTCCGACAGGTCCGCTGCCGGGATGATCCGCTCCGCCAGGCTCACCCCGTAGTTAGCGAGGAAGACCACCTTGATCTTCCCCTTGATATCCGGGTCGCCATTGACGGTCGCCCCGACCGCATTGATCAGCCTGATGATCAGCTTGGCCAGGAAATAGGAGGGGGCCGCCTTGCCGCTGAAGATGAAGGTCCGCGGGACGCTCATGCTGTCGGGGTTGCGCTTGGCCCTGTTGTAGAGGGTGATGATGTGGAGGACGTTCAGGAGCTGCCGCTTGTATTCATGGATCCTCTTGACATGGCAGTCGAACAGGGAATCCGGGTCGATGGCGATGCCGTTTTCCCTGAGGATGAACTCGGCAAGACTCCGCTTGGTGTCTCTCTTTACCTGGCGCCATCTGTCGAGAAACCCGGGGTCATCGGCGTGGGAGACAAGCTTTTGCAGCTCGAAAAGGTCCGTTGACCACTGGTCGCCGATCACGCCGCCGATCAGGGCGGAAAGCCGCGGATTGGCTTTCTTCAGCCAGCGGCGCTGGGTGATGCCGTTGGTCTTGTTGTTGAACCGTTCCGGATACATCTCGTAGAAATCGGGGAAGATCCTCGTCTTGAGGATTTCCGTGTGGAGAGCGGCCACGCCGTTCACCGAATGGCTCCCGACGATGGCCAGGTGGGCCATCCTGATCTTCCTCTCCCAGTGCTCTTCCACCAGCGACATCCGCGCCAGCCGCTTCCGGTCGGCGGGGAAGCGCTTTTTAACCTCGGCGAGAAAGCGTTCATTGATCTCGAAGATGATCTGGAGGTGGCGCGGCAGGATCTGCTCAAAAAACCAGACAGGCCATTGTTCCAGGGCTTCCGGGAGGATGGTGTGGTTGGTGTAGGCGAACGTGCCGACGCAGATCTCCCAGGCGTCGTCCCAGCCGAGCCCCTCCAGGTCCATGAGGACCCGCATCAGCTCGGGGATGGCCAGCGCCGGATGGGTGTCGTTCAACTGGATGGCGACCTTGTCCGGGAGGTGTTTCAGGTCGGCATGTTTTTTCTTGAACCGGTACAGGACGTCGTGCACGGTGGCCGACGCCAGGAAGTACTCCTGCTTGAAGCGCAGCTCCCGTCCCTCCACGATGTTGTCCGAGGGGTAGAGGACCTTGGAGATGTTCTCCGAGACCATCTTCTTCTGAACTGCCCGGATGTAGTCACCCTCGTAGAAGTATTTCAGGTCGAATTCCCGGGTCGATTTGGCGCTCCAGAGGCGGAGCGTGTTGACCGTCTTTGTCCGGTAGCCGGGGATCGGGGTGTCGAAGGCCATTGCCATGACGTCCTCGGTGTCGACCCACTCGAACCGTTCCTTCCCGTCGATGACAGCCTTCACCACCTTGCCGTAGAACTTTACGGGGTGGAGGTGCTCCTGCCGGTCCAGTTCCCAGGGGTTGCGGTAGCGGAGCCAGTTGTCCGGAATCTCCACCTGGGCGCCATCGATGATCCGCTGGCGGAAGATGCCGTATTCGTAACGGATGCCATAGCCGTAGGCGGGAATCGACATGGTCGCCATCGAGTCGATAAAGCAGGCCGCAAGCCGCCCCAGCCCCCCGTTGCCGAGGCCGGCATCCTGTTCTTCGTCGCACAGTTCGTCGAAATCGTAACCGAGCGACGAGAGTGCCTCCCGGAAATCGTCGAGAACCCCCAGGTTGATCAGGCTGTTTTCCAGGGCGCGTCCCGGCAGAAAGTCCATGGAGAGGTAGTAGACCCTCTTGTTGTCGCTGTTGTAGTAGGATTGCTGGGTGTCGAGCCAGCGTTCGATCAGGCGGTCGCGCACCACATATGCCAGGGCATCGAAAAAGTCATACTTGCTGGCGGAATACTTGTCTTTGCCGAGGGTGTATTCCAGGTGCTCCAGGAACGACTTGATGATGAGCATCATGCTGTCGAGTTCCGGGATCTGGTTTCCCGTCATGGTGGTATCGTTCTCCATGTATCCTTCTCCGCATGCTGTCAGGTTGCTTGAGGTGGCCTCTCCATCCCCTCCAGTATACGCGGAAAACGCGGAATTTCCATTGGACATGACCCAGTAACTATGCTAGTAAAACCTTTTATACCATTTGCCGAGGCCGGACAATGAAAAAAATTGCCATAGTCGCCAAGGTGCATGACCCCCGCTGCCAGGGGGTGGCCGAAGAGCTGATACAGTGGCTGGAGGAGCGGGGGCTCACGCCGCTCGTGGAGTCGCACCTGGCGCGACATCTGAGGTGCGGCGAGGGGTTGGAGCGCGCCGACATCCCGAACCTGGCGGACCTCGTGGTGGTCCTCGGCGGCGACGGCACCCTGATCTCGGTGGCGCGCCTGGTGGGTGACCGTCAGGTGCCGATCCTCGGGGTTAACCTCGGAAGCCTCGGCTTTCTCACCGAGATCACCCTGGACGAGCTCTATCCCGCCCTGGAGAGCTGCCTCTCCGGGGACTACCGGCTGTCGGAGAGGATGATGCTGCGGGTCGAGCTCGTTCGGGACGGGCAGGCGATCAAGTCGCACCAGGTGCTGAACGACATGGTGATCAACAAGGGGGCGCTCGCCCGGATCATCGACCTGGAGACGGCCGTCAACGGGAACCACCTCACCACCTTCAAGGCGGACGGCCTGATCATCTCCACACCCACCGGCTCGACCGGTTACTCCCTTGCCGCCAACGGCCCCATCGTCCATCCCGACCTCGACTGCCTGGTGATCACGCCGATCTGCCCCCATACCCTGACCAACCGCCCGATCGTGGTGTCGAGCGATGCCCTGATCACCATCCGGCTCCAGTCGCAGAACGA
>DATJLB010000308.1:0-3555 GCA_035490915.1 Geobacteraceae bacterium | reverse complement strand
ACCTCCTTCTCTCAACTGCTTTCTCACTTATCAGTATAGCGTTTTGATTTTGAATGTCAAGTTCTGTACATCCCCCCGCATTGCCGGGGACGGGTACCCAGGATTATTCCCTCTACCCCACGCATCACACTCCATCAACTCTTGCGATGATTTTTTTCTGGTATACTTAGATGATTGTTTAACCGAACCCCCTATCTGACGGAACACCGACCCTTCCCCACCTGTCGGATTCGAGAGGACATACGTAATGAAAAACCGCGTAATACTCACGTTCAATAACGGTCGCAAGCTGGATGCCGTGCTGGCCCATCCCCTCATGCCCCATGAAAACACCATCGACGTCCTGCTGGACGCCGATGGGCAACTCCGGGGCTTCCCCCTCAACGATCTCTGCTGCATCGCCGTGCTGGGCAAACCGGTCCCCACCACGGAACAGGCAAGCGGCGAATGCCTGGAAGAGGTGGAAACCGTCACGGGTGAGCGCTACCTCGTGAATGTCAAGACAAGCCAGCAGCTCCCCAACGGCTTCTACTGCACTCCGGCAGACGAAAATCAACCGTACAAAAGCCTTTTTTTTACCTCCCACGGCATAAAGATCCGCAAGCGGAGCCTTCCGGAAGGTGGGATACCGGATGACGTCGACCTCCTGCCCGAAGACGACCTGCAGGTCATCGAGGAAGAGAAGAGCGAACAGGAAAGAAGCTGGGGCGAAAACCTCCTGGCCAAAGCGAGCACCCTTCATCAGGAGATCGTCGACTCATTTCTCCCGAAAAGGGTCACCATCACCCCGCACCAGCACAACAGCAGGGTCGGCGACATCCTGGTCGCCGCCGACCTCGTCACGCGGGAACAGGTCGAGAAGACACTGGAGGGGCAGACGAAGAAGAAGATCGGCACCCTCCTCATCGAGCGGGGGCTCATTTCCGAGGACCAGCTCCTCACCGCCCTGGCGACCAAGTTTCAGATGCAGTTCGTCGATCTGCAAACCGTGTCGCCGAGTCCCGATGCCTTGAAGGCGCTCTCCCGGATGATGGTCAATCAGATGCAGGTGCTCCCTCTGGAAGTGAAGGGAAAGAAACTCGTCGTGGCTACGTCGGAACCGACCAATAGTACCATCATCGACCGGTTGCGCTTCACCACCAACCGCAACATCGAGCTGGTGGTCGCCCTTTCCAGCCAGATTTCGGCGGCCATCGAGAAATACTACAACCTGCCGATAGATGCGGTGGACACCCTGATCAGCGAGTTGGACGGAGCCCAGGCAACCGTCGTCGAGCAGACTGAAGAGACGCTGTTCATCGAACCGGACTCGAAGGTCATTCAACTGGTTAACAAACTCCTGATCGACGCATACAACAAGGGAGCTTCCGACATCCACTTCGAGCCGCCGATCGAAAACAACCCTTTCGTCGTCCGATACCGGGTCGACGGCGAATGCTTCATCGCCCACCAGGTCCCCTACACTTACAAAAGCGCCATCATCTCTCGGCTTAAGATCGTCGCGAAGCTCGACATCGCCGAACGGCGGAAACCGCAGAGCGGCAAGATCTTCCTCCTGTACGAAAGGCGGAAGCTGGAATACCGGCTGGAAATCACCCCCACCGTGGGAGGGCAGGAGGATGCGGTCTTGCGGCTGCTGACCGCTTCGAAGCCGCTCTCGCTCCATGCGATGGGATTCTCCCCCCCTAACCTCGCCAGGTTCGAGGAGATACTGTCCAAGCCGTACGGCATCATCCTCTGTGCAGGACCGACCGGCTCGGGGAAGACCACCACCCTCCACTCCGCCCTTGCCACAATCAACACGCCGGAACGGAAGATCTGGACCGCCGAGGATCCGGTGGAAATAATCCAGCGGGGACTGAGACAGGTGCAGGTGAATCCGAAAATAGGCTACTCCTTCCAGGAGGCGCTCCGCTCCTTCCTGCGTGCCGATCCCGATGTCATCATGATCGGCGAGATGCGTGACGCGGAGACCGCAAAGACGGCAATTGCCGCCTCGTTGACCGGCCACCTCGTCTTCAGCACCCTCCACACCAACAGTGCCCCGGAAACGGCCGTCCGTCTCATCGAGATGGGGATGGACCCTTTTAACTTTGCCGACGCGTTGCTCGGCATCCTTGCCCAACGTCTGGCTCGCAGACTGTGCGACCAATGCCGGGAATCGTACCATCCGTCACGCGAAGAGTACGATGAGATCGTCTGCCAGTACGGTCCCGAATGGTTCAAGGAGCACGGGCTCCCCTCCTTTTCCGGCAACCTGAAACTGATGAAAAAATCGGGCTGCGAGAAATGCGGCGGCACCGGTTACAAGGGGAGGATTTCAATCCACGAACTTCTGATCGGCTCGCCCGCCATCAAGAATGCCATCAAGACGAACGCATCGGCCGAGACCTTGCGGGATCTGGCAATGCACGAGGGGATGTGCACCCTCAAGATGGACGGCATCCAGAAGGTGTTCCAGGGGATAACCGATCTCGACCAGATCACGAAAGTCTGTTTGCTGTAAGGCGTAACGTCGTACCGGGCACCGCGTCAGGAGCGCGACTCCTTTTATCGGCCGTGTAGTGGGGTCACTGGAAGGTACAAGAACTGAGGTAATGTTTCAGGAAGAAGGAGTAGGAAAGTAACAACCAAGGAAAAGCCCGCTCCGAGAGCGGGCTTTTCCTTGCAACTACTTGAGGTTTTTGCAGGCGTCGCTCAACCCCATGTCACAGGCTCTTTTGAAGTCTGCCGTCGCCAGCTGCTTCTGCCCCTTGCCAGCATACGACACGCCACGGACGTTGTACGCTTCTGCGTAGCCGGGCTTCAGGGCAATTGCCTTGCTGAGATCTCCGATGGCGCTGTCAAATTGTTGCTTTTCCAGATACGCACGGCCACGCACGAAGAAAAGACCCGCGGAGTCGGGCTTCAGGACAATTGCCTTGCTGTAGAATGCAATGGCCGTGTCGAGTTCGCCCTTCTTGTTATGCTCTATCCCGCGCCGGTATAGTTCCTTGTAGTCCTGGTCTCCCGCCATCACGGCAGAGGCCCCAGCCGCAAACAGACAGAGGAAGCATACTGCAATTCTTGCTAATGACATTGTGTCCTCTCGAAAAAGGGATCGATAATGGGATGTGCCTTACCGCTGCTTTTCGCTCCCACGCGTATCGTGCCGGGTGTCGAGCGCCCGGCAGGCCCCACAATATCCCGAGAGGAACGATGTGTCAAGCCTTTCCCTAAACCGCCGCAGGCCTGGATAATGACCGGTTCCACCATGCAGAAGCTGCCGGCGAAGAAAGGGACGCGATCCGTATCGTTTTGACACATAAAAAAGCAAAACCGGTATTTTTCTGGCGCGTTTTGTTCTAAAATGAAACAAAAGATCCGGCCGGTCGTCAGGAGGGGGCTGGGGTCTTCTGCCTGACGTCGGTATACGGCAGGGTTGCGCACGGGAATTGCATGTATACAAAAAAGCTCTCCGCGAATCACCCTGCGGCGACCGTCGGCGGAGGCGCTATTACAGAGCAATCCGGACCACTCGATCCGGTTCGGGTTGGCGATCCTGCGGAGGCATTG
>DATJLB010000307.1:0-7239 GCA_035490915.1 Geobacteraceae bacterium | reverse complement strand
CACAACGGCAGGCGATCGACTACGGCGCGAAGGTTTCTGGCTGCACCGTCCATTTCGTGGACGCAGGTACCGACACCGGCCCGATCATCATCCAGGCTGCCGTTCCGGTGCACGAGGGAGATACCGAAGAAACCCTTTCCGCCCGAATTCTCATCGAGGAGCACCGGAGCTACCCCGAAGCCATCCGTCTCTTCGCCGCGGGACGACTGCGAATCGAAGGAAGAAGGGTCGTCATCACTCCTGCATAGTAATACGAAAAGCCCGCTTCAAGCGGGCTTTTTCATATGTGCTCCCCACGACCGCCAGTCGAAAGAGATATAGTCGATCAAAAGCGCCGTCGGAATAAACGTGTCCAATTCATTGACCGGATAACCGTGCAACCTTTCCGTGAACTGCCGAAACAGGATGAGTTCGTCCCTGAACAGCCTGTTGAACTCCCACCGCAATCCTACCCGTTCACGCGGGTCTTCTCCAGGAAAATTAAGGGTGCACCATTCATCGTGCATGATCTCGCCCGAGACATCCACCAGAGGCACCCCGTGAAGCCGGCAGGTCATGGGACGATATGCGTAGACGAGACATCGTCCGTTGGGACCAACGAGAGGACAGGGGGTCTCGTCGTCGTCGGGCATCAGTTCCTCCCACTCCTCGTCAGGCCGGTAATTGAGGATGTAAGGTTCGGCAAAATCGGGCCAGAGCGACCGCAAAGAAACAAGGCGGCCTTCCGCACGGGAAAGGACCGCCTTCTTGCAGATCGTGTCGAGTTTTTCAAAGCCGCGCTTCAGGTAGAATGCGTCGAGGAGAGTAATGTCGAACAGGCCGCGGCAGCATTCCGAACAGCCCGAACGGCAGGACACCGCCGTACCGGCCAGGTCGGCGACGCGCCCAAACCATTCATCTACCTCTTGAAGCAGCAGTCCGTAACCTGTCAGAATATCATCCATTAATTCGTTACCACAGAACCTTTGCTACCCCACCACCTCGGACTTGGTAAAAATCGTCTTCAGCCAGTATCCTTCCTTCTCGATATTCTCCCGCCCACCCTCTTCGCGGTCTACGAGAGTGACGATGCCGAGGACCACGAGCCCCTCCTCTTCAGCCCGTCGGACCGCTTTCATGGACGAACCGCCGGTGGTCACCACGTCCTCGACAATCACTACCCGGCTCCCGGGAGGGAGATTCTTCCGTCCTTCGAGCCACTGTCCTGTACCATGCCCCTTCGGCTCCTTGCGGATGATGAAGGCGTGCATCGGTTTCCCTGCAAGGTACGCGGCAACGGAGGTGGCTGTGGCGATCGGGTCGGCACCGAGGGTTATCCCCCCTACTCCCTGCACCCCTTCCACATCCTTGATGGCATCGTAGAAAAGCTTGCCGACAAGTATCCCCCCCTCGGCGTGGAGAGTGGTCTGCTTGCCGTCGAAGTAGAAATCGCTCTGACGGCCCGAAGCCAGTGTCACGAGCCGCTTTTCGTAGGACAGCTCCTTGATGATGCTTTTCAGCCTTTCCCTCTCGGTCATTTCATCTCACTCCTTTTCAAATAAATCGAGCTGCGGTTTGGGTTTCAGCTTGGGAAATGCAATCGGGTAGTCTCCCGAAAAACAGGCACGACAGTAACTGCTGTTGTCCCCTCCGACGGCGCTCAGGAGCCCTTCCCGGGAGAGATAGCCAAGAGAGTCCGCAGTTATGTACTTGGTGATCTCCTCGATGGTGTGGGAGGAAGAGATGAGCTCCTTGCGGGTCGGGGTGTCGATGCCGTAGTAGCAGGGATAGCTGGTGGGAGGTGAGGAGATCAGCACATGCACTTCCTTTGCCCCTGCATTTCGCACCATCTTGACGATCTTGCGCGAAGTGGTCCCCCTGACGATGGAGTCGTCAATGACCACCACCCGCTTCCCCTTCAGAACCTCGCGCACCGGGTTCAGCTTGATCTTCACCCCGAAGTGGCGGATCGACTGCTGAGGCTCGATAAAAGTGCGCCCCACGTAGTGGTTGCGGATGAGACCCAGTTCGAAACGAATTCCCGATTCCTCGGCATACCCCATCGCTGCCGGAACGCCGGAGTCGGGGACCGGAATGACCACATCCGCCTCGATCCGATGCTCGCGTGCAAGCTGGCGGCCCAGCTCCTTCCGCACCTGGTAGACGTTCTTGCCGAAGATGTAGGAGTCGGGACGGGCGAAGTAGACGAACTCGAATATGCAGGGTGCCGGCTCCACCTTCTTGAGGGGGAAGTGGGAGGTCAGTCCGTTCTTGTCGATCACGACGATCTCGCCAGGCTCGATCTCCCGGACGAATTCGGCTTCGATCAGGTCGAGGGCACAGCTCTCCGAAGCGACCACGTAGGAATTCCCCAGCTTTCCGAGGCAGAGCGGCCGGAAGCCGTGCGGGTCGCGCACAGCGATCATCCTGGTTTCCGTGAGAAAGAGGAGACAGTAAGCCCCCTTGATCCTGGTCAGCGCTTCGGTGAGACGGTCCACGAGGGAACTCGCCTTTGATGTCGCCAGGAGATGGACGATGATCTCCGTATCCATGGTGGTCTGAAAAATTGAGCCCCATGCCTCCAGTTCGTCCTTGATGAGTTGGGCGTTCACCAGGTTGCCGTTGTGGGCGACGGCGATGGAGCCGCGGGAATAGTCGACCATGATCGGCTGAACGTTCTTGATCACCGACGAGCCGGTGGTGGAGTAACGGACGTGGCCGATAGCCGCCCTGCCGGGAAGGCTCTTGAAGATCTCCTGGTTGCCAAAGACATCCGCCACGAGCCCCATGCTCTTGTGGGCATGGAGGCCGAGCCCGTCGGAAGAGACGATGCCGCAGCTTTCCTGCCCCCGGTGCTGGAGGGCGTACAGCCCCAGATACGTCAAGTTGGACGACTCGGGGTGATTAAAGATACCGAATATGCCGCATTCTTCTTCTGGTCTGCGAAAATTCATAACTGTCCTTTTAAGCGAAGGTTCTCCTCGAACAACGAAATTCCATCACAGAAGATGTTTCTTGACGTACTCAGCCGCGTTCCTGAAGAGGATGAGCCCGTCTCCCTCTTCGGGGAGCGCCTCCCTGGTCCAGCGAGGGTGGTTGGTGTAGTGGACGAACGCTTCGGGGTGAGGCATGAGCCCCATCAGGAGCCCCGTCTCGTCACAGATCCCCGCGATCGCGTTTTCCGAGCCGTTGGGATTGAGCGGGAAATCCATAGTTGGGGCCTGGTATGCGGGGTCCGAATACTTGAACACCGCCAGGTTCCGCTCCTCGATCCGTGCGAGCACCTCGCTTGAAGCCGCGACGAACTTCCCCTCACCGTGGCGGATCGGGAGATAGATCCCCTTCTCGATCCCTTTGGTGAAGATGGAAGTGGTGGCGGGATTGGTCTTCAGGTAGACCCAGCGGTCCTGGAAGCGGCCGCAGTCGTTGAAGGTGAGGGTCGACTCCTGGTGGAGATAGCGCCCGTCGAAGGCGGGGAGAAGCCCCATCTTGACCATCAGCTGGAAGCCGTTGCAGACGCCGAGGATCGGCTTGCCGTCCCGGATGAATCGGAGCAGCTGGTCGAGGAGGTGCTCCGCAAGGTCGTCCACCTTCGCGTGCCTCAGACGGTTCGCCTGGGCCTTGGCGCTCCCCAGGTCGTCGCCGTCCAGGAACCCGCCGGTGAGATTGAGGAAATGGAACTCGTCGAGCCTCACGTCACCTGCCAGGAGCTCCGAGATATGGACGATCCGGGCCTCGTCGAAACCTCCCAGTCTGCAGGCGTTGGCCGCTTCAGTTTCGCAGTTGGTGCCGTTGCCGGTTATTACGATCGCTTTTGTTTTCATGTATTACAGCTCCCTCAGCGTCTTCTGCCACGCTTCCTTCAACTCCGCAAGCCCCGCCTTAAGCACCATCCCGCCGGCAACCCCCGTTATGGCGAGGACCTGCTCCTCGGTCACGACACCGATTGAGGCGAAACAGTTGCCGCTCATGGCTCTCTCAAACGACTCCCGCTTGTCCGGACGGACGGTGACCAGGTGGCGTGAGGCGGATTCGGAGAAGAGAAGCGTCGCGTCGTTCCTCCCCGCTTCATCACCCTTCCAGAGGACCCGGGTTAGATCGAGCGCCATCCCGTACCCGCCGGCAAAGGCCGCCTCGGCCGCGGCGACTGCAAGTCCGCCGTCCGAGAGGTCGTGGCAGGATGCCACCAGCCTCTGAAGAACAGCCTCGTGATAGGCCCGGTACCGCGCGTATGCCTTCACCGTATCTACCATCGGCACCTTGTTACCGATCTTTCCCATGAGTGCAAAGTACTCCGATCCACCCAGTTCTTCGCCGGTCTTTCCCAGGAGGTAGACGATGTCGCCGGGGCGCTTGACGTCCATGGTGACGCTCTTCCGCACATCCTCGATCTTGCCGATCACCGAGAAGAGGATGGTGGGAGGGATCGATATCTTGGTGCCCCCGTCGTAAAAATCGTTCTTCATCGAGTCTTTGCCGGAGATGAGCGGAAGGTTGTAGGCGAGGCAGACGTCGTAGAGCGCCTGGTTCGCCCGCACCAGCTGCGCCATCTTGTAAGGGCCGTCCGGGGTCCGATCCGAGAGGACCGGATCGCACCAGCAGAAGTTATCCAGCCCGGCCACGAGATCCAGGGAACCCCCCACCGCCACGTAGTTGCGCAGCCCCTCGTCGATGGCGTTGGCAGCCATCTGGTAGGCATCGATATCGCTGTAGCGGGGGCAGATGCCGTGAGCCACCACCACCCCCTCGAAGGAGTCGAGGATGGGGCGCACCACCGCCGCGTCGGACGGCCCGTCGTTGGTAACGCCGGTAAAGGGTTTCACCACCGAGCCCCCCTGCACCTCGTGGTCGTAGCGGCGCACCACCGACTCCTTGGAGCAGATGTTGAGGGAAGAAAGGAGCCGACGCAGATCGTCCGTGTAATCCCCCTTCACCTCGACGGTCGGCTCTTCGTGGCGCGGCGGATCCCAGCGGGCCGGGAGCTGCAGGGGCGGCAGCCCTTCGTGCATGAACGCCACCGGGAGATAGGCGACGGTGCGGTCGCCGTACGAGATGTGGAAGTACCCTGAGTCCGTAAACTCACCGAGGACCGTCGCTTCCACGCCGAAGCGGCGGGCCATTGCCAGGAACGCGTCGATGTGCTCGGGTGGCACGGCCAGGGACATCCGTTCCTGGGCCTCGGAGATCAGGATTTCCCACGGGTTGAGACCCGGATATTTGAGTGGTGCCTTGGACAGATCCATTCGGCAACCGCCGCACTCTCCCGACATCTCGCCGATGGAGGAAGAGAGGCCACCGGCGCCGTTGTCGGTGATGAAGCGGTAGAGCCCTTTGTCGCGGGCGCGGATCAGGAAGTCGAACATCCGCTTCTGGGTGATCGGGTCGCCGATCTGCACGGCGGTGACCGGCGAGTTCTCGGTCAGCTCTTCGGAGGAGAAGGTCGCCCCGTGGATGCCGTCCTTGCCGATCCGGCCGCCGGTCATGACGATCAGGTCACCCGGCCGGATGGACTTCTCGTGGCTTGGCTCACCGTTTATCTCGGCCGGCATGATCCCGGCGGTGCCGCAGAAGACCAAGGGCTTTCCGGCGAAGCGCTCGTCGAAGACCAGCGAGCCGTTCACCGTCGGAATCCCGCTCTTGTTGCCGCCATGCTCGACCCCTTCCACAACCCCCTCGTAGATGCGGCGGGGGTGCAGAAGCCGTGCCGGCAGGGGCTTCTCATGGAACGGGTCGGCAAAGCAGAAGACGTCGGTGTTGAAAATCAAGCGCGCCCCTTTGCCGGTACCGAACGGGTCGCGGTTCACGCCGACGATGCCGGTGAGCGCCCCGCCGTAGGGATCGAGGGCGGACGGGGAATTGTGGGTCTCCACCTTGAAGACCAGCGACCAGTCGTCGTTGAATCGGATCACCCCGGCGTTGTCCTTGAAGACCGACAGGCAGAAGTCCTTCCCCCCCAGCTTCGCCCGCACGTCCCTGGTGGTGCGCTGGATGAAGCTCTTGAAGAGGGATCGGATTTCCTGCCGGTTCCCCTGCTCGTCCTCGTACAGGACCGTCCCGGAGAAAATCTTGTGTTTGCAGTGTTCCGACCAGGTCTGGGCGAGACACTCCAGCTCCACGTCGGTGGGCTTGTCGCCGAGCCCCTGCCGCCGGCGGTCTTCCTGCACCTGCGCGTCCCGGTAGTGAGCCTGGATGATCCGCATCTCGTCCAGCGTGAGCGCCAGCACGCCGTCCCGGCTGATGCGCAGCAGCTCCTCGTCGGAAACGTTCAGGTCGATCTCCCGCACCTCCGCCCTGCTCTCGCCGGTTACCTTCGGGATATAGAGTTGCATTCCCCCCTGGGCGGCGAAGGTGGCGGCATCCTGGACCTGGAAGCGCTGGATGAGGGTGTTGCAGAGGAGCTCGGTGGCGATCCGCTCCACGTCGTTTTCGGTGAGGTTGCCAGAGATCGCGTACTGGACCGAGGTATAGACCCCTTCCCCCGGCTGGAAGGGACGCCCTGAGATGTATTCGATCGCCTCACGGGCGGTCCGTCCCACGTTGTCGGTTACCCCCGGGCGGTACCCCACCTCCACCAGGAAGTCGAACCCGGTGGCCCCCGGCGCGTCGATGGACCAGGTCTGGATAACGGCATCGCAGAAGGGCTCCGAGGCGACCTTTTCCAGCTCCGCGGTTGAGAGTCCAGTATCCACGGTATAGACGTCGATCGTGCGGACCTGCGTCACGGGGAGATGCAGGAAGTGCTCGATCTCCCCTTTGATCCGCTCGCCGCGCGGGTCCCTCATGGTATCTTTCAGTGCGATCTCTATCCTGTGGGCCATTTACTGTTCCTTTTCCATCAGCACCGTCCTGGTCGGGTACGGGATATCGATGTTGTTTTCCCTGAATCGTTGAATGATGCGGCTGTTGACTTTATCAGTCACCGCAAACACTTTGGCGTATTCCTCCACCCAGAAGAAAAGCGACATGCTCAGTGCGCTTTCGCCGAAAGAGACAAAGTAGGCCTCGGGTGCCGGCTCCGCAAGCACCTCGGGGACCTCCCGGGCGATCTCCACCAGAAGACCCTTCACCTTTTCCACGTCGCTCCCGTAGGCAACGCCGAGGTTCACCCTCCCCTTCCCCCGGACATCGGGAAAGGCCAGGTTGACCAGGATGGTGTTGCAGAGCTCGGCGTTGGGGATGATCAGCAGCGTGTTGTCAGCGGTCTTGATCTTGGTGCTCCGCAGTCCTATGTCCTCCACGTCACCCAACTGCCCTCCGCCC
>DATJLB010000306.1:0-7696 GCA_035490915.1 Geobacteraceae bacterium | reverse complement strand
GCAGACATGTCAAGACCCAGAAAAAAAGGAGCACACACGATGAGCATTAAAGGAAGCCGCACGGAGAAAAACCTTTTGACCGCGTTCGCCGGGGAAAGCCAGGCGCGCAACCGCTACACCTACTACGCAGCCAAGGCTAAGACCGACGGTCTCGTCCAGATGGCCGACATCTTCGAGGAGACCGCCAACCAGGAGAAGGAGCACGCCAAGCGCCTCTTCAAGCTGCTCGAGGGGGGGGAGGCCGAAGTGACCGCCTCGTTCCCCGCCGGTGTGATCGGCACCACCGCCGCCAACCTGAAAGCGGCGGCCGCCGGGGAACGTTACGAGCACAGCGAGATGTATCCCGGCTTCGCCGCCGTTGCCCGTGAAGAAGGGTTCCCCGAAATCGCCCAGATCTTCATGTCGATCGCGGTGGCGGAGAAGCAGCACGAGAAACGGTACCTCGACCTCCTGGCCAACATCGAGAACGACCGGGTCTTCAAAAGGGACGAACCGGTCGTCTGGCGCTGCCGCAACTGCGGCTACCTCCATACGGGCACCGAGGCGCTCGACAGCTGCCCGGCGTGCAACCACCCCCGGGCGCACTTCGAGATCCTGGGGGAAAACTACTGAGTCTGTCCGCAAAAAAGGCCGTCCGGAGCGCTCCGGGCGGCTTTTTTCTTTGCTCTACTCCTATCCAGTCCACCATTTCTCCTGCTGCCCCCAAAAAACAGCTTTTTGGCCCACGAAAGCCACAAAAAACACGATATATATCCGGAATGGTCTGGTTTTATTTCGCGGATTAAACTTTTAACTTTCGTGTATTTTCGTGTCGTTCGTGGACAACTGCCTTTGACCATCCTCCGTGATCTGCCCTCCCTATTTTCCTGTTGACAAAAAATCTTTCACCCGGTTATATTGATTTTGACTTTGATTATCATTTTAACAAGGAGCCGCCCCATGCAGAATATGGCCCGTGTAAAGACCTCCCCGCCCTCTTGGAGGACGCTGTCCGCCCGGTTTACCGATGAACGTGACTGCCTGGCGTCATTCCTCGCGCTGGAAAGTGCCGAAATCATCGCAGGGATCAAGCCGGGGAACCTGGTCAACGTAACCAACCGCCTCAGACCATGCGGCCGCACCCCCTACCTGCTCTGGCATGCCCACGGCGCGGAGCTCCTTGCGGAGACCGGCCTGGAGGGGCTGGTGCTGCGCGACCGGGGCGACTCCCTGCTCCTCTACCTGTACAAGCCGGCCCTTCTGCAGGAGCTTTTGCTGCGGACTCCCGTGGCAACGATCCTTCGTCACTGCCACTATCCCGAACCCGCCGACCTTACGGCAACCCTCGCCCAGCTCAAGGAGCGCCTCACGGACGCAACCTTTCCCCACGAGATCGGCATCTTTCTCGGTTATCCCCTGAAGGACGTCCTCGCCTTCATGGGGCGCATTCGTCTCCCCTTTGCCTGCCAGGGGCCGTGGAAGGTCTATGGGAAACCGGAGCAGAGTCTGGAGCTGGCGGATCGCTACCGGCACTGCCGCTGCCGCATGGCCATGCGCCTGCAGGAATGCGCCGATCCCGTCGCCTGCCTCCGGGAGGCCGCCTAGTGGCGCTGAGACAGCTCCTTGCAAAATAAGCACAGAAGTGTTACAATTCAGCAACAGCGAAAGGCGGTGAGGATGAGAAGAACTATCTCGATTCTCTGTTTGGGGCTAATGCTCGGCTTTAGCGGGGGGGGTGCCATGGCGGCGATGGAGGTCACAACGGCTCCCGGAGACCATGACAGCGCCCCCGTGGAAGCAACGACGAAGCGGTCCGCCAACATCGGCCCGCGCGACCCGGAAAAAGAGAAGGCGCACGGCATCGGTGTCGATGTTTTCCTGAACAAGAATCTGGCCGTGAGCAGCAGCCTCGCGCTCCTCCCTTCAGATCCTTACCAACAGTCAGGCCAAGGCGGTTTAAATGAGGTGCTGGGACTCAACACGTCGCAGCTGGGTGGAGCCGTAGGCCTCAAGGTCCGTTTCTAGGAAGCCTGAAGAGCAACCCCGGAGCATTGCTTCTATAGATGTCAACCGGATCTCTACGCTTCCGGGTGAACCTGTGATGCCGCACGGCATAACTCGTTTCGCTTGACAGCCGCGCGATAAAGTTGTATGATACAACTAAATGAAACGTTCACATCCCCCTGCTATCCTCGACAAGTCGCTGGGACACCTGGCGACCCGCTTCACACGGGTCATACAGAAGCGGATCGGCGCGGCGCTCGCGCAACGCGGCTTTCACATCACCGGCGAGCAGTACTCGCTCCTCGTCCAGCTCTGGGACCAGAACGGCCTCCCCCAAGGGGTCCTGGCCGACAAGACCGCGAAGGACAAGACTACCATGGCGCGTCTAGCCGCGGGGCTCGAATCCCGCGGCCTCATCGTCCGCCTGCCGAGCCCGGGCGACGCCCGGGAACGACTCGTCTTCCTCACGGACAAGGGGAAGGGGCTGATGGAGGGGGCCACGGAACTCGTCCGGGGAATCCTCGCGGAGGCGCAGCAGGGGATCGACGAGAGGGAGCTCGCGGTCTGCCGCGACGTCCTCCGCCGCGCCACCCTCAACCTGCACCGGTAGTTTTTTTTGGTGTAATTGGTTGCATACAACAACTTTCGGCAAAATCGAGATTGCTTCGTCGTTCCTCCCCGCCATGACTGTTTAGACTTGGTTTGTCATTGCGAGCGAAGCGCGGCAACCCTGCTTTGAGACGTTTGCCTGAAGCTCACAGGAGAAAAAATTTCCATGAACATGACCACCACCGCTCCGGCGGTACAACCGGTCGACATGACCCGGCGCCAGCTGGCTCGGCTGGTGATGATCCTCGGGGCGTTGACCGCCTTCAGCGCGATGTCCATCGACATGTACCTCCCCGCCTTCCCCCAGATCGCCCGGGACCTCGGCGTGCCGCTTGGCACGGTGCAGCTCTCGATCTCCGCCTTCCTGTTCGGCTCGGCCGCGGGGCAGCTCTTTTACGGCCCGCTGGCCGATCGGTGGGGAAGGCGCGCCCCGCTCCTCGCCGGACTGGCGCTGTATGTCGCCTCCACGGTCGGGTGCGCCACCGTCAGGACGGGTGAGGGGCTCCTCTTCTGGCGCGTGGTGATGGCGGTGGGTGGGGGTGCCGGCATGGTGATCTCGCGCGCCGTCGTGCGCGACCTCTACGACACCGCCGAGGCGGCGCGGATGTTCTCGCTCCTGATGCTGGTCATGGGTGCCGCTCCGATCCTGGCGCCCATTTTAGGGGGGCAGCTTCTGCTGGTCACCGGCTGGCGGGGAATCTTCGGTTTTCTGGCAGTTTTCGGGCTAGTTTCTCTCTGCGCGGCAGCGGCGTGCCTCCCCGAAACGCTCCCGGCCGAACGGCACATCAGGCGGAGTCCCGCCGGGATGGCCGCAGTCTACGGCCACCTCCTCGGAAACCGCCGCTACCTCCGGTACGCCGTCGCGCTCGGGTGCGTCGCCGGCGCCAACTTCTCCTACATCGCGGGGGCACCGTTCCTCTTCATCGAGCTGCACGGCGTCTCCCCCCAGCACTTCGGCCTCTTCTTCGGCGCCAACGCCTGCGGGCTGATCGGCGCCTCCCAGTTGAACCGGCGCCTTCTGCGCCGTTTCAGCGCAGAGCGGATCCTGAAGGTGGCGTTCACCGTCAACGCCGCGGCAGCCCTCATCCTTACGGCCGCCGTGGCAACGGGCATCGGCGGCTTTCCCGCCCAGGTCGTCCTTCTCTTCGCCTGCCTGAGCACGACCGGGCTCCTCTACCCGAACGTCACCGCCCTCGCCATGGCCCCTTTCGACAAGGCTGCGGGGAGCGCGTCGGCGCTCCTGGGAACCGTCCAGTACACCCTCGGCGCAACCGCGGGAGCGGTCGTGGGGATGCTTCACGACGGGACGGCGGTGCCGATGACCGCCACCATGGCGGCATGCGGGGTTATCGGGTGGTGTGCAATCGGGGGAGGACTACGCCGCTCCTTGCTTCGGCCGGCCCGGGGGCAGCAACCCTGACAGTTGCCGCAATCAGCTGTGGTGCTCTCTGAGCATTTAATAACGAGGCAGCACCAGGTACACGACACTACTAAACCATCCGCGAGGATGGGACGGAAAGCCCACGGGTCTCCAGAAGACAGCCGGGTCGCCGAAATATCTGAACGATAGGGGCGGACCCGGCTTTTTTCGTCAAAGTAACGTGGGGGTGCACCGATTGCACCGTTCACGCATATGAGGAGGATTATCACCATGAACAAGAAAATAAAGGACATAGCGGTACTGATCGAATTTCTCGCGGGCTCCGGCCTTGCCATCTTTTTCCACCTGGTGCTCCACAAGCCGGAAGCGGCCTACAGCATCTTCGGCATCGGCACCCTCCTCTCCCTCGCCACGTACCTGGTGAGGGAGGACATCGATAAGACACGCGAGCGGCTCCTGGCGCAGTACCACCACGCTCACGAGGTCACCTTCGCCATCTCCCGCATCAGAGACCCGGAGTGCCAGGTGAAGGCCCACGAGCTGATGGCGGGGACCCTGCGCACCATCACGCTCCTGCAACAGGGTTACATCCCGATGGAGGAGACGGAGTTTTATCTGGAAGGGGCGAAGCAGATGGAGCAGGCAGTCCGCCATGCCAAGGCGGTCGATCCCCTCACGACGGGGTGGGACTCACGGGGGGCCCTGCTCAATTTTTACCAGGCCAACCTGCGCGCCCTTGACCGCGGGGTCCGGCTCACGCGGATTTTCGTCATCAGCCGCGAAGAGTTGGTCCTGCCGGATGCGCAGAAGATCCTCCTGACCCAGTACCGGGACGATGTCGACGTGCGGGTCGCTTTACGGGACGAACTCCCGTCGGCAAGCGACATGAGCACCATGGACACCGTCAGCTCCTTCGATTTCGCCATCTATGACGACCGGACGGTGACCGACGCCTTCGGCCAACCGGGGAAGTACTTCGGCCGGAAGACGAGCGAAGCGGCGGAGGTGGCCAAATACCTCCGTCTCTACGACCTGATCGAGCACAGCGCCCACCCGGTCGCCCTCGAAAACGACCAGATCGTCCTGGCCGGCGAGGTCATCTCCCGCGCCTCGTGACGTTTATGAGAGAACCGGGGAATAGGCACCGGGGGAGAACACAAAAAGACGGCCGCTTGGCCGCCTTTTTCGTGTCATACTGCTTCTGCGAACCGCTCGACGCCCGCCTATTCCACCCCGCAGGCGGCAGACAAATGTATCATCCCCACAACAGCTCTTCTTCTTGTTAATAGACGAAGGGGATGAACCGGCGCACCCGCCTGCGGTAGGCGACGTAGCCGGGAAACCGCTCGACCAGCCACCTCTCCTCCCGCCGCGCCTTAGCGTCGAGGAGGGCGAAGAGAAGGAGTGCGTAGCCGATAGTCAGCCAGCCATGCACCCACAACCCCCAACCGAGCGCCATCTGCAAAAGGCCGCTGTAGATCGGGTGACGCACCAGCCGGTACGGGCCCTGCTCCAGAAGCACGCTTCCCCCTTTCGGACAGATGAACGGCGTGAGGTTGCGGCCGAGCTTCAGTGCCCCGGCAAGGGCGAGGACCCCTCCGGCACCCATCAGGGCAGGTCCGGCAACCGAGCCGAACGTACGCCAGGCGGGGCTCCACACCGGGAGACCGGTCGTCGAGCGCGGTCCGAAAGCGATCAGCGCGAAGAGGGCGAACTGGCCGATGACGAACCATTCGCCACGACTGCTCTTGTACCAGGGGGAAGCCATACCGGTCGCCTCAGTTCCGCGAGCCCGATGTCCTCTGAATGCTGCGCGCGGACGTGCCCTTAAAGTGCGATCAAATATACCATTCCCTGGCGAATTTACCATAGGCAGGGCTGACTTTGTGACGGAATTTTGCAATTGCCCCCCTTTTTTGTTATCGTGTTGGAACACCAGATCCGTGCGAGGGAGACGTGAAGGTAGCAAAATGGCTGGGGGCAATCGTCCTCGGCGGCATCGGCCTCTATGCCGCCTACATCGGCGTGGCGCTCTACCGCCTCCCGCCGGTGGCGGGGCTTGCCGACCGGCGAATGAACCTGACCATCCGGGTGAAGGACTGGCACGGGAAGCTCCACCCCTTCGTGGTCGGGCCGGGCAACCCCTGGTGGACCCCGTCGGACAGCATTCCGCCGGAGATGAAGTGGGCGGTCATCGTGGCGGAGGACGCCAACTTCTACCGGCACGAGGGGATCGACGTCCGGGCGATCAAGAACGCCATCCGGTACGACCTGGAAAAGAAGCGCCTCGCCCGCGGCGCCTCGACCATCACCCAGCAGACGGCGAAGAACCTCTTTCTCTCCCGGGAAAAGACCGTCACCCGCAAGATCGAGGAGATCATCCTCGCCCGGCGGATGGAAGGGGAACTGACCAAGGGGCGGATCCTGGAGCTCTACCTGAACGTCGTCGAGCTCGGGCCGATGGTGTACGGGATCGGCCACGGCGCCCGCTACTACTTCGACAAGCCGGCCCCACTCCTCACCCCGCGGGAATGCGCCTTCCTCGCCGCCATGCTCCCCGGCCCGCAGAAGGTCTACAACCCGTACCGGCACCTCGACCGGGTGCTGAAGCGTTCCGACATGGTGCTGCGGCTCATGCGGGACAGGGGGGTGCTGGACGAGGCGGAATACCGCCAGGCGCTGGCGGAGACGCCGGACATCGGCGGGATGCAGCGCAAGGTCGACCAGAGCTTCTCGGGGAAGGTGCGGCGGTTCTTCCGGGACCTGTTCGGGCTTTCGCAGTAGATACGCAGTAAACATCGGAGGTCCCATGCACATCGTAGCCATTCACGGCTGGAAGGAAGAAACGGCGGAGTTCGTCCAGGCGCTCGCTGGCGCCCTCGGCATCACGGCTTTCGAGGCGCGGCAACGGTTGATCGGCGGCGGGCCCTCCGTGGTGGCGAGTTTTGCCGATCCGGCGCAGGCCCGCGCCCTGGCGGCCAGGCTGCACCAGGCTGGCATCGCCACGCTGGTCGTCGACGCCGACGAGGTCCGAGGCAGGGCCGGCCGGCTCATCGTCCGCAGGTTCGAGATGGGAGAGCGGGCGCTGCGCGTCGAGGGGGGCGAGGAGGAACGGTGGGAGGTCCCCTACGGGGAGGTCGACCTGCTCCTGCCGGGGACGAACATCGTCGGGGAGACGGAGACGAAAACGGTCACCGAGCGGACGTTCAGCCTCGGCAAGACCCTCCTCTCCGGCGGCATCCCGATGACCAAGAAGGTCGAGCGTCAGGAGGCGGTGACGACCGAGACGCGGGAAAAGGTCCTCTACCTCTATGCCGGCGACCGGCCGCAGATCGTCTTCAGACAGAGCGGCATGGTCTATGACGGCCTGGGCGCCACCATGCAGATGTCGCGGGAGCTGAACTTCAACTACCTGGTGAACGAGCTGCGCCGCCTCTGTCCCGCCGCCCGCTACGACGACCGCTTCCTCAGCCGGGCCGGCCAGGTGAGGGTCCTCGGTCCCGCCCAGAACCCGGAAACCCACCTCGACCTGGCGGCCGAGGTGCTCGCGCAGAGCCTGCTGAGCGGGCGGAGAGGCTAGCCGTTCTACGTGAGAGAGCTATCCGGCGCGGAGTTTCTTCCCACGACCGATTGAGCGCATGGTTAGGCATGTTTCCCATGTTTCGTGGATAGCTTCACGTACCACATCCGTCAATCGCAACCCTTGGGCGAACTGCTTCAGGG
>DATJLB010000305.1:0-12249 GCA_035490915.1 Geobacteraceae bacterium | reverse complement strand
TGGCCGATGTTACCGTTGCCATCAAGCCGGTCGCGCCGGGCGAACCGATCATCGAGATTTTGAAGCGTTTCCAGGCGGACAAGGAGTTGGTCGTACTGCCGGTGGTCGAGGACGGCAAAGTTGCTGGCGTCGTCAATCGCTGGACGTTTCTCGAGGAGCATATCATCGGCAAATATGGGTTCGGCATGCACATCAATCATTCGAAGAAGATACGGGACCTGATGAATACCGCCGTGTTCACCATCGAGGCGACCACGCCGATCCGGGACTTCGCAGAGGCGGTGAAGGTGATGGAAGAAAACTTCCGTTTCGACAATATGTGTGTCACGAAAGAAGGGGCGTATCTGGGGGTGGTTGAGGTCAACCGGCTGGTCAATGCCATCGCGGAAATGAATCTCCTGCTGGCCAAGAACGTGAACCCTTTGACCGGGCTTCCCGGCAACGAGAATATCCAGCGAGAGATCACCCAACGGCTGTCAACCGGGGTGTATTTCGACATTTCCTACGTCGACATCGACAACTTCAAGCCGTACAACGATCACTACGGCTTTCAGAAAGGGGACGTGGTCTTGAAGACGCTTGCGAACGTCCTCGAAAGCCTTACCCACGATCCATCGGTGGAGCCCGGTGCTTTCTGCGGACATATCGGCGGAGACGATTTCATCGTCATCACCGAACCTTTTCAGGGGGAAGCCATTGCAACGGCGATCGTTGAGGGGTTCGAGGCCCATCTGCCGGCTTTTCACGGAGATCGGGACTTTGCCCGAAAAAGCTACAGTTCCGTCAACAGGAAGGGAGAAGAAGAAATCTTTGCCTTGCTGTCTCTTTCCATCGGCATCGTCAATACCCTCCTGAAACCGATTGCCTCGTATGCCGAACTTGCATCGTTCGCCACCGAGGTGAAAAAGACCGCAAAGAGCCTGGATGGATCGTCAATCGTCGTGAACAGGCGGGTGAAGTGAATGTTTACCTTACCGGCCGGTGGTTCGCGCCACGACGTGCCGAATAGCGTCGACCACTGCCAGGGCGTGCTCGCGATGGGTTACCAGCGAGACGTGGTCGGCACTTTCTACCGTCATCCGGATACTGTCCGACGAGAGCGCAGCGAGCTCTCGCTGTAACTCGCCTGCGCCCGGCAACTGGTCCTTACCGGCGCTCACCACCACCAGCGGTTTATCCCCGAGACTCCCCGTGGCGCGCACCTCCGCGCACACCGTTTCCCACGCCAGCGACTCATCCCGCGCCGTTCTCAGGTGGCTGTACTGGGACAGAAAAGACCGTGCTTCTCTTTTTTGTCGTGGCGGCAATCCTTCCGCCCACGAATTGAAAAAGCCGGTAAGACGGACATAGCCGAACTTCGCCAGCAGGGGAATACTCTTCAGCATGCGAAAGCCCGAGCTCATGTGCCTGGTGATCGCCGGGGTACGCCCGTACTGGTCCGGGTGGGCGGCATCGACCAGCACCATCCCGGCCACCTCGTCCGGGTAAAGGTGGGCGAACATCCGGATGAACAGCCCCCCCATCGAATGGCCGACGAGCACGTAGGGGGGCTCGCAGCCTGATGTCCTGAGAAGGCCGCGCAGGCGCCGTGCAGTTTGCTCGGCAGAAACGGGGAGCCGGTCCGGCTCGCTCCAGCCGAGGCCCGGCCGGTCGTAGGAAACCACCCGCGCGAACCGTGCTGTCTCCGGCTGTATCCACCCCCAGGCGGACGACATGCCGCCGAGTCCCGTTTCCAGGACCACCGTGGGGGTGCCGTTTCCCATCGCACGGAGGTGGAGCCGGCAACCGTTCATGTCGACGAGCGTGCCGGGTGGGGGATAGCTGTGTTTGTCCAGGGCAGTGGCGATAGTCTGGTAGAGGTATCCGGCGCCGGCCAGGCAGGGGAGGAGGGCGGCCAGCAAGAGGCCGGGGCGCCGCATGGCGGGAAAGACGGCCGGGTTCGGGCGGTGCACGGTCGCGTGAGCGCAAGCCCCCGTTTCGGCCGGGAGTATTACGGATCGTTTCATGCCGGACCTCCTGATGCGATAGCGGAACAGGAGAACAGACGGAGGCTGCTGTTCAGTTTCGGGTGGAATTAGCCGCGACTTACATTTAACCAGAATGTGACGGATTTGCAAATCTGAACAGCACGAAAATACGGTATCGCAGATTGAGCGGGTCGGGTTATCCGTGTCCATCCGTTCAATCAGAAGTGATCCGTGTTCCAGTGCCTGGATGGCTTTGGCTTGTTTACTCCGGGGCGTGATGGACGGCCATCTCTATGATGGACCCTCCGGTGGCACGGCAGACTTCGGGCGCAAAGGAAAGATTCAGCGTTTCCAGGGTGTCATTTGGCAGGTGGTAGTGGGGGGTGCGGAAATTCGTGGTGTCCGTCACCATAACGGCCCGGTAGCCCTGGTCCCAGAAAGGGGCGTGGTCGGAACGCCGCGTATCGGGGAGCATCTTGCCGTTGCCCGGCACCGCCAGGGTCAGGATCGGCAGGGGGATGCCGTAGCGTTCCACCGCCCGGACAAAACCCTGGACCATCCTGATAGAAGCGTCGTTTCCCACCACCGCGATGAAGTTGCCCACCTCCGGGACCTCGATCGGTACCCCCGCCGGGGCCGTCTGTACCACGTCGTCGCCGGCGTAGGCGACCGATTCGAGTACCACCACCCCCTCGATTGCCCATCCGTTTTGCCGCGCATGCCCCGCCAGCGCCCGGCTGCCGCGCAACCCCGAGGTGTGATCGCCCTCCCGCGCGTTTTCCTCCAGGCTGACGCCGATGTACTGGATGCTTCGCTCGAACCGGTATGGCGCGAGGACCGTCGCCAGTTCCAGCATGACGGCCACGCCGCTGGCGTTATCGTCGGCGCCGGGGGTCGTGGCGACCGTGTCGTAATGGGCGAGCACGATCACCCGCTCCTCGGGACGGCTGGTGCCGGAGCGGGTGGCGATCACATTGACGAATTCGCGGCCGTCGTCGATGAAGGGGTGGTCCGTCATCTCGTAGCCGAGAGAGTGAAGCGTTTCCCGGATGTAGTCGGCGGCGCGCTCCAGCGCTTGGGGCGCCGCCTCGGGGTGACGGACCCCTTCGAGCGCCCGGATGTGGTCGCGGATGCGGTCGGCGGAAACTGCAGAAAGAATGTTGTCCACGTGATGCGTTCTCCTGTTATTCCCGGAACGAGAGGACCAAGGGGGCGAAAAGCGCAGTGCCATGTGGCGATAGGGAACTACTTCGCTACCCTTTACTTTGCGGTTGCCGCTTGCAGGTCCGGATTGTCGAGGAATTTCAGGATCTCGGCGCTTTTTCTGGCCCCCGCCATCACCCGTCCGTCGGAAAAGACCATCGTGGGGGTCATGGTGATCCCAAGCTCGTTCCCCAGTTTTTTCCCATCGCTTCCGTAGCCCGTTCCGCAGTCCCGCTTCACCACCGGCTTGCCGGCAAAGCTTTCCTCCAGCAGCTGTAAACCCTTGGTCATTCGTTCTTTTGCCGCACAGACGATGGCATCACTCTTCCATGCTGCATCCGGGTGGATATCCAGCGGCATAAGCAGGATGTAAACCACCAGCCGGGGGTCTTCTTCGACCAGGGAGGAGAGTTCCCCGTGCAGCTTGGCGCAGAAGGGGCAATCCGGGTCGGTGAAGACGTACAGCTTTTTCGTGCCGTTCCTGTTGCCGAGCACCAGGGCGTTGTCGAGTGGTATCCGGCTGGGGTCGATCCGGCGAAGCTGCGCCAGTCCCTCTTCCGTCACGTCCTTCTTGTACGCGGTGTCGATCACCCGCCCCGCGATCAGGTATTTCTTGGAGAAATCGAGGTAGACGATGGCGGTCTCGCCCCCTCTTTTCACCACCACCTGGTACAACCCCCGCACCGGCGAAGGAGAGACCGATTCGACGGTCGAAGCCGGATCGAGCCCTTTCACGATGGCGGCGGCCTCTTCCTTCTTGACGGTATGGCAGGCGGTACAATCGCCGCTGCACCCTTCAGCTCCGGTTCCGAAGCCGTGGGCCGATGGAACCAAGGCCAGCGCGATGATTGCCAAGACTATCAGATGCATAATTTCTCTCTGGATCGTGCGCATGGCTAGTGTACCTCCTGGGGCTCGGCATTGCAAGGCGGGATGGACGAGGGGCGTGATGTCGGTATCGAAGGGCTCATATCTTCTCAAAATGGGGTGAAGGGAAAAGGTTCGAGCCGGTGACGGAACTCTTCCCGGTGGCACGAAGATAGCCAGCCAGAGAATCTGCAGGAAGAGGAGCGGGGCGGGGTGCCAGAGGGGGGCTACCCCGGCTGCCGTTTCGGGGAAAGGAATAGCGTCGCCCCATGTTACCTTCATGGGGCTTTGCCATTTCGTCTAATCGGGCAATGGCACATGATACCTCAGCTATGACCTCGAAGTGACACGTGGCGCCAGTGCGACCCCACGATTAACCTAGCCGGGCTGGCAGTCCCCGAACCAGAGGCAGCCGGTCTGATCGCAGGCGGCACGGGTTGCTTCACCGAAACAGTCGTTGTTCCCTTCCGCCCGCTGGATCGCCTTGATCAGCTCTTCCTTCTTCATTCTGCCCGTCTTGATGCCGCGTTCGATGGCGATTGCCTTGATGTCGTCCATGCGCATGGTTAGTACCTCCTGAGTTTTGTATATGTGCTGTTACGCCGCGTCCGGCACCATGCCGGTATACCGGAGCAGGCTCCGGATCATCTCCCCGTCGACGGTCGGGTCGATGTGGGGGATCTTGCTCTGCCCGCCGAGCTTCCCCCGCACCTCCTTCGACCAGCGGTAGATCAACGCCTCGTCCACCGCCATGACCAGAGGCTCCCCGATCCGCCCCTGGCTCCGGAAGGTCGCGTAGTCCGCGTTCATCATCTGGAGCTTCCTGTCGAGGTGCGACGCCAGCCGGCCGCTGTCGGGGGCGCTTTCCCCTCCCGTGGCGAGGACCCAGACGTGGCGCCGCGCAGTGATGTCAGGGCCGACCATGAATTCCCTGATGTCCACCCCGTCCAGGCGGTTCAGTGCGGCGACCGCCTCCTCGACTTCCCCCTGGGTCACCTTTTCCTCGAACCGGTCGAGGAACTTGTCCCTGCCGGTGAACTCGATCATCAGGGGGTCGAGGGAGACGAAGCGGATGGTGTCGCCGACGTGATAGCGCCAAAGGCCGGCGCAGGTCGTGAGGATGACCGCGTAGCGCACCCCCGCCTGCACGTCCTCGAGCGGTACCGCGTGAGCGTCCGGCCTCGGGACCCCGCGCTCGTCCAGATCCTCGAACGGGACGAACTCGAAGAAGACGCCGTAGTACGGGGTGAAGCGCATCTGTTCTTCCCCGGGGAGCTGGAACGCCATGAACGCTTCGGAGGAGGGGAGAAGCTCGATGAAGTTGGGGGTCTTCCTGCCGAAGAGGGCGGCGAATTCCTGCCGGTAGGGCTTCATGCTGGTGCCGCCGTGGATGATCAGCTCAATGTTTGGCAGCACCTGCGGGAGCGGCTTTCCCTCCATTTCGACGCAGCGCTTGAGGAGAAGCAGTATCCAGGGGGGGACCCCGGAGATGGCGCAGATCTTTCGGTCGCTGAGCAGGAGCCGGGCCAGGGCGTCCAGTTTCTCGTCCCAGGGGAGGGCCGAAACGGCCGGGTCGGGGGCGACGAACGGTCGCAGGTATGCGGGAGGGTGGAGAAGGGTGATGGCGCTCATGTCGCCGCTCACCACGCCGTTGCCGAGGTCGGTGAGGGCCGTGTTGCCGGCCATGTAGAGGAGTTTTCCGGGGATCAGGCGGCTTTCGGGGGTGCGGTGCAAATAGCAGGCAGCCAAGTCACGGGCGGCGCGGCGGTTGGCGGCGAACATCTCGTCGGAAAAGGGGATGAACTTGGTAGGTGCGGTGGTGCCGGAGGTTTCGCAGAAGAACCGGATCGTGCCGGGCCAGGTGACGTCCGTAAGGCTCAAACTTCTTCTGTCGTGGCTTTGCCGGTAGCCGTCGCTGAAGTAGTCGCGCCAGAACCCGTCATAGGTCCTGATCGGGACCCGCTGCCGGTAGAGCCGGTAAAGGTCCCTGGGCGGCCTTCCGGCGAGCTCGGCGAGCCCGTGGTCCTTGCCGAAGCGGGTAGCGGCCCCCTGTGCGACGAGTTCCTTCAGGATCGTGCTTTGCGCTGCAAACGGGTCCCTTTTTTCGAAACCCTTCGCGATGGCCCTGGCGCCGCCCCGCGCCAGGAGCCGGCAGGCCGCTGCCGTGATGTCAGTCAACGGGGTGCCCATGCTACACGACGGCAAACAGCCGGGGGGCGAGGAGCTGGTCGTACCACGCCTCGATCAGCGGATTGTAGCAGTGCTGATGAAAAATGAGGGAGGCGTGGGCAACCGCGTCGCCGGCGACCCGGGAAATGACTGTTTTTACCTTGCCGCGGGGGAAGAGGCCGGCGCGGGCTGCCGGGTCTTTCAGAAGCTTCAGCGTGGGGGACGAGGGGACGAGGATGTTATCTTCCTGCTCGGCGAGGAGCGCCAGCGCCGGGCCCGCGAAGATCGGCCGTTCTTCCGTCGGGGCCGAAAATTCCCCGAGGGCGAGGACCCGCTGGTACCCCCCCATGGCCGGGGTCTTTTCCACGACGTCCATGATCCTCTTCTTGATGGAGAGGTGCCGACGGTTCATCGTGCGGTTTTCCGCACCCGCTTCGAACAGACTCTGGAAGCAGCGGCGCGCCCGCTCGATCTGGCGGCTGACGTCGCTCTCCTCGGTGCCGTCGGCCTTCATGATCCGTTTCAGGTTGCTTTCCAGCATCCTGACGCCGCCGCTCCCTTTTTCCCGCTCCTCCCGCACCAGGTCCGCGGTGCAGAGTACCGGGCTCGCCATCACGACCCCCCTGATTCTGAGGGACGGGTCATTGGCCTTCGACTCCAGGAAGGCGCTCACGAGGCCGCAGCCGAAGCTGATGCTGAAGATCACCGGTTTTTTGCCTCTCGTGTTGATGTCCTCGATCAGGTCGGCGAGCTGGGCGAAAAACATCTCCAGGGAAAAGCCGTTGCGGGCGAAGTTGAGGTAGTAGATGCTCCCGTAGTTCTTGAAGAGGGGGCGCTGGAATTCGACCGCCTCGGTGGCGTCGGGGACGAAGCCACCGACGACGATGGTCGGGATGTCCCCTGCTCCCTTTTCCTTGAAGATCGGGTTTCGTATCGCATGAAGGCTTGCAATCCGCTCCCTGAGGAGGAACTCGCGGCGACGCGTACGTGGCGTGTACGGCTTGATGGCCATCTGGCGGATCAGACCGGTGGCGCTGGTGGCGACCGAGCTGATGGCCGGATGGAAGTTCATGGCTTTCTGCATAAACGGCACTGCAGGGGTAGTGTTCATACCTATCTCCTTGCGACGTTTTTCTGTACTATCGCACGGCGATGTTACGGCGGTGTTGTGAATGGGAGAAATGTTTGTGAATAATGCGGGGCGGATCCGGCAGGAAAAGGGAGAGGCGACGGTTTCGCCAGGAGATACCCCTGTCCGAAGGCGACGCCGACGGAGATGAGGTATTCAAGTTCTTCCCGGCGCTCGATCCCCTCGGCAATTACCTTGGCGCCGATCCTGGTGCAGAAGGTCACGAGGGCCTCGACCAGGGCCTGCTTGGTGTCGGAGGCGTCGATGCCCGAGATCAGGAACCGGGCGAGCTTGACGTAGTCGGGTTCCAGCCTGGCGAGCATTTTCAGGCCGGCATAGCCGGACCCCAGATCGTCGATGGCGATGGAATACCCCTGTTCCCGGTAGTGGGCGAGCACCCGGTGGAACAGCTCAAAGTCCTCGATCAGGGTCCTTTCGGTCAATTCGAAGGTGATGCGGGACCGTTCGATCCGCAACCTGTCGAGGAGCGCGGCCGTGACGCCCCGTTCGTGTTCGCTGGCCTGCAGGAGATCGGGACAGACGTTGAGGAATATCCGTCCGGGAATGTCCAGCTCACTGATCCTGGTGAGTGCCTTTTTCCGGCAGAGCATTTCGAGCTGCGAAGCGAGACCGCTTTCCGCCGCAGTGGCAAACAGCTCTTCAGGTGTCGCAAAAGGAGAGGGCGTTGTCGTCCTGCTCAGGGCCTCATAGCCGTACAACTCGCCATCGGCCAGCGAGAAGATCGGTTGAAAAACCGGGGAAACGAGTTCACCGCGGATAATCTCCTCGAGCGCCTTCTGTTCCGTGGTTATGTGAGGAACGCCCTGTGCTGAAGACCCGAGGAGTGCCTGGAACGCCGTGAAAAGTGCCGATGAATCGCTCTTGTTCCCTTCACGGTTGGTAAGGAATATCCCGTCGATTGTCGGCGCGATCTTTTCGTTCCGGCCCGAGCCAACGATCCGCCGTGTCACATGGGGGAGGGCACAGTACGTTCCGATCTCGGCCCTGATGGTTTCGATGTCCCCCTGGAACAGTTCTTCCGTGTAATCGCCCACGGGAACCAGCAGGAGAAAAAACTCTCCCGCCCCGGTCTTGTACCCTCCGTCGACCCTGCCTGCCAGCTTGTGCGCCATGATGCGCATGAAGAGCGCCACACCTTTGGCAATCAGCTCAGACAGCACATCATGGTTGAAATGTATCGCCACGATGCCGACATGGCCGTACCCCCCGAGGCAGTCGCTGAATTTGCGGAACAGGTAACCGCAATTGTCCAGAGAATCCTCGAGTCTCGGGATAAAATGCTGCTCGCCAGATGCCGTCGAAGTCGGTGTCGAGTATTCCATCGGTTCTTCCGCCGCTCCCGAACCCGAAAACAGCTCGGGATCAGTCATCCAGGAGTGCCGCCAGCTGCTCGCCGTAAAAGGCGCGGTTCGAGGCCCGGTAGGAATCCCTCAACTCCCTTATTTTGGCAATCTGCTCGTCCAGTTCGGAAAAATCGAGAAGTCTCAGGGTGAACAACGGTATCTTCATCATTGGGTCCTTCTGCGGGGAGTGATAGTGGTGATAGTGGTCAATGTTCCAGGTCGGCCAACAGAAACAGGCCGGTCATCTTGAACAACATGGTATTCATCGGGCTTGGTTGAATGATACGAATCTCGGCTTTTTTTTCTTCTTTTATCGATTTGAGGCAGCGGAGCAGGAGGGCGATCCCCATGGAGTTTATCCGCCCCGCCTTGCTGAAATCGAACTTGACGACGGGACGCTGGACTTTGTGAGGGAGCTCTTTCAGTAATTTTTCCGCTTGGGCGTCAATGTTGCCGTGGAGGGCGAAGTAGTCGAAACTTCCGACGTTCCTTGGCACGATCGAGAATGCTGTTTCCATAAGGTCTCCTTGGTTATGCATGGGTTGAGATGTGAAATCCCCGCGGCGTTTCGAGGTCCATCGGCGAGGATACCTTCAGATGCCCGCCGACGACGGTTTGCTGCCCCGGGGTGATGCTGACATGGAAGTGGTCCAGAATGCGCCAGATGATGAACAGCCCCCGCCCCCCCGTGTCATCGAGGCTATCTCCTCCCTCCTGGTTTCTGACGAGATACTCCAGCACCATGTCCGGGGAAAGGCTTCCCCAGTGGTCGGTCACTTCCATGGCGAGCATGTCGCCGTCGAAGGCGAACCGAAAGGTTATCCCTTCCCGTGGGGCGATACGGCGCTCTTCTCCTTTGCGGTAAATTTTGCTGCCGTCCTCCAGTTGAGGCGCATTGTAGATGGCATTTTCCAGCAGTTCATCCGCCAGCAGCCCCCCTCGTTGGCGGAGAAGGTCGATCTCCCCGGTGTCCCCGGCGATGATCGCCTCAACCGAGGCTATCAGCTCCTCCTTTTGGGTCGAGGAGGAGACGCTGTATTCATGCACGGCGGTGCCCGGGCTCAGGTAATCGGCCATGTTCCACGGTTCCCGTTTCATGAGGTTGTTGATGGCGGTGAGAAACTGGTGTCGCGTTTCGTTCCCTTCCTGTTCCCATGGTGAAGCGGGATTGATCGCCAGGTGCCTGACTCTGTCCGCTGCCAGCGGCTGCAGGGACGGGAGAGGGTCTGCAGCCGATGAAATCAGCACCACGTCGATTGCCGGAAACGACTCACGCAACGCCGCCACCAGATTTGGCCTCGCCGCGGGATAAAGCCTGCTGGAGACGATCGCCAGGCAGGGGTCGATGCCGACCCTCTTCATGTTTTCGAAGGTGGCGGCAACATCATGGGTGACGCAGACCCTGACAATATCGGGAAGGCCCGACATGAGCGGGCTACAGAGCGATTCGTCGTCACGGTCATGGAACAGAGCTAAAACGGTCTTGGATACGTACATGAAGGTACCTCAATCTCCTTCCGTTGAGCAGGTTTCGTTGCCAGTGGACGCAATAAGCAGGGTTATGTCGTCTTCGAACGCTTCCCCGCCGCTGAACTGCGCGGCCGTCTCCAGGAGGAGGCGCTCCATCACCCGGGGGGGGTGCTGGATGTGCGCCTTGAGGAAGGCTTCCAGCCTGGCATAGCCGAACTCCTCCCCGTCTCCGTTGGTGCACTCCACGATGCCGTCCGTGTAGAGCACAAGGGTATCGCCTCGGGCGAAGCGGGCGGTAAATTCCTGATAGCGGCAATCCTTCTCGAAGCCGAGCGGATAGCCTGTCCCGTCTTCGATCATCTCCAGAGAGCCTGTCTCTTTGCGGTGGACATAGGGGAAATTGTGCCCTGCGTTGGCGAGGACGAGCTCTTCCTTCTCCAGGTCGATCACCGCGATCAGGCAGGTCATCAGCAGGGTCTGGCGGGCCGTGGCGAGGATGGCGTTGTTCATGCCTTGGAGCAACTCCGCGGGGGTCTGCAGACCTCCGTTGATGAGGGTGTGAAGGCTCGCCTTGGCTGCGGTCGTGACCATGCCGGACTGGACGCCATGACCGCTGACGTCGGCGACGACGAGCCCGATCCGGCTGCGTCCGATGGGGAAGTAGTCATAAAAATCACCGCCGATTTCCGACGAGTTCCTGATTTCAGCGCCGACGGTGATGCCGCCGAAACGCCAGTCGGGAGAGGGGAGGAGGTCCTGCTGGATCTTGCTGGCCCTCTTTACTTCTTCCCGGATCCGGGCGCTCAGGCTATGGAGGGTGGCAAGGAGTTGGGCCTGGCATTCCGAGATGCGCATCATCAGGTCGGATACCGAAACGACGCCGAAGCACTCTCCTTCGGCAACGACCGGGAAGGCGTCCGTATCGAGAAGGGGATCGGCCTCCAGGAGCCGTGCCAGGGCGCTGTTGACGTCGGTCTGCGGGGCCATCGTGATCGTGTCTTCCTCCATCAATTCCTGAATCGGCGTTTTTCCAAAGAGCTCCATGGCAAAGGGGCGTCCCAGGTGCTGGAAAAAGAGTTTCTTCCGGCTGATAAGTCCCTTGAACCTCCCGTGATCGACAACCGGAATGGCCGTGAGCGACTGGTCGTGCTGAAATAATGCCACCACATCCTTGACAGCGGTGAGCGGAGCAATTTCCCCGGCATTCCGTGTCAGCTCCTGCAGGCAAGGGATGGTGGCGGGAGACTGTTCCATGAAGGGCCCCTTTCGCTGAACTGGACACAGTATAGGCAAGATTTTTGTGAAACGTGTTACAGGCGGGTGATATTTTAATGAAATGATGGCGGGCGATGTCGGAGGAGAGACATGAAAAAAGGGCGCACCACCGGTGCGCCCCGTTTGGTACTTAGTCCATGGTGTGTCGGATGTCTTTTCCCTTGACCATGAAAATCACCATCTCGGCAACGTTTGTGGCGTGGTCGGCGATCCGCTCAAGGCACTTGGAGATGTAGTTGATCTTGATGGCGCGGGTGATGGTGGCGGTATCCTCGATCATGAACGTCAACAGCTCCCGCTGGATCTGTTCGTTCAGGTCGTCCACGAACTGGTCATCCTTGCAGACCTTGATCGCCAGAGCCTCGTCGCTCCGGACGAACGCATCGAGCGCTTCCTTGACCATTACCGATGCCCAGTGAGCCATGCGCGGCAGGTCGATAAAGGGTTTAAGGGGGGGCTCAAGGTTGAGCTCCGTTGCGCGCTTGGCGATCGCGGCGCACTGGTCGCCGATCCGTTCCAGGTCGGTGACGATCTTCAGCGCCAGGGTGAGAAAACGGAGGTCACGGGCCGCCGGCTGGCGCGTGGCGAGCACCTGGAGACACCTCTCGTCGATCTCCACCTCCAGGTGGTTGATCTCGTGGTCGTACGCGATGGTCCGCTCGGCCAGCTGAGAGTCGCGCTCCACCAGCGACTTCATGGCGTTGTCGATCATCGTCTCGACCTTGCCCCCCATCTCCAGGAGCTTCTCCCGGATCTCGTTCAGTTCCGTGTCGTAAATTTTGCTGAAATGCTCCCGTTCCATTTA
>DATJLB010000304.1:0-5572 GCA_035490915.1 Geobacteraceae bacterium | reverse complement strand
GGCGGGCGGCGCGCCATGCCAAGATGCTCGGCTTTGCAGAGCCGATGCTCTACCGGGCCGTGGATGCGGTCAACGAGATGATGGCCGACGCCTATCCCGAGCTGATCGAACGGGAGTCCTACATCAAGAAGGTGGTCCTGGCGGAGGAGGAGCGGTTCATCGAGACGCTCGACAACGGCCTGCGAATCCTCAACGAAGAAATGGCCGTGCTGCGCCAGGCCGGGAGGACCGTCATTCCCGGCGAGACCCTCTTCAAGCTGTACGACACCTACGGCTTTCCCACCGACCTGACCGGCGACATCGTGGCGGGTGAAGGGTTCTCCATCGACGAGGCGGGCTTCGCGGCGTGCATGGAAAAACAGCGGGAGCTGGCCCGTGAGCACTGGAAGGGATCGGGAGAGGAAGGGATCGCCGCCGTTCACAAGGCCTTTCACACGCGGGGAGTCCGAAGCCGATTCATCGGTTACGACGAGCAGACAGCCTACGCCCCGATCGTCGCCATCCTCAGGGATGGGGTCGAGGTCCAATCGGCCACTGTGGGGGATGAGGTCGAGGTGATCACCGAAACCACCCCATTTTACGGCGAATCGGGCGGCCAGGCAGGGGACACCGGCTGCATTTCGACCGGAAACGCCCATCTGCGGGTGACCACCACACTCCGACCCTTCCCCGACTTGATCGTGCATCGGGCGACCGTGACCGAGGGGACCGTCGCCGTCGGCGAGGCTGCCGACATGACGGTCGCGGTGGGGGAACGCACTGCCACGGCCCGCAATCACACCGCCACCCACCTTCTCCAGTCGGCACTCCGGGAGGTGCTCGGCGACCATGTCAAGCAGTCCGGATCGCTGGTGACCCCCGAGCGGCTCCGGTTCGACTTCACCCACTTCTCGGCCATGACGCCGGAGGAGATCCGGCGGGTCGAGGAACTGGTCAACGGCTACATCATGGTCAACGATGACGTCCACGCACGGGAGATGGGGGTGCAGGAGGCCCTGGAGAGCGGCGCCACCGCCCTGTTCGGCGAGAAGTACGGCGACCGGGTCCGGGTCGTCCGGGTAGGCTCCGTCAGCTCCGAGCTGTGCGGCGGGACCCACGTCCATTCGGCCGGCGAGATCGGCTTTTTCAAGATCGTCTCCGAGGCGGGGATCGCCGCCGGGGTCCGTCGGATTGAGGCGCAGACCGGCACCGGCGCCCTCTCCTTTGTCCGGCAGCTGGAGGAGGAGCGGAAAAAAATCGCATCCCTCGTCAAGGCCGAGGGGGGCGACCCGGTGGAGAAGCTGGAAAAGCTTCTTGCCCGGCAGAAGGAGCTGCAGAGGGAGATTGAAACCCTCCAGGCCCGCCTGAACGCTTCGAAGTCGGGCGATCTTCTGGCCGGCGCGCGAGAGGTTGCCGGGGTGAAAGTCTTGGCCGCGAAGGTGGAAACGGCAGACCCGAAGGGGCTTCGCGAGCTCTCCGACACCCTGAAGGCACGCCTTGGCTCCGGGGTTATCGCGCTCGGCTGCGAGAGCGGCGGGAAGGCGACCCTCCTGGTGGCCGTCACCGGTGACCTGACCGGGCGGTTCAAGGCGGGAGAGATCGTCAAGGCACTCGCCCCCGTCATCGGGGGGAGCGGCGGCGGCAAACCGGACCTGGCTCAGGCGGGGGGGAGTCTTCCGGACAAGCTGGCAGAAGCCCTGGAAAAGGTCTACACACTCATCGGCTAATTACTCCGACAAGGTCGAGCAAAGATGGATCTCACCCAACAGCACAAGCCAACCCTTGACCTTGAGCAGCTGCACGTCAAGTCGGTGCTGATCGTGGATGACGAGGCGATCATTCGCGACCTCTGCAGCAAGGCGCTTAAGGGGTACCGGGTTCTCCAGGCCGCCAACGGCGAGGAGGCGCTGGCCCTTTTCCAGAAGGAGGAGATCGACGTCATCCTGACCGACGTGATGATGCCCAAGCTGGGGGGGATCGAGCTCCTCAGGGAGCTGAAGGAGATGGAGCCTACCCTGGTGGTGATCGTCATGACCGGCTTCGCGGAAAAAGAGGTGATCCTCAATGCCCTCAAGGCCGATGCCGACGATTTCATCACCAAGCCGCTGAACCTCCTCCAGCTTAAGACCGCAGTCGACAAGGCGCTCGTCAAGAAGGCGCTGAAGGAGGAAATCGCCAACCTGAAGAGCATGGACCGGTTCAAGTCCAATTTTCTCTCCCTCATTTCCCATAAGTTCCGCACGCCGATCACCGCCATCTCTCTCTTTCTCCAGAATCTGGCAAAGGGTGTCTTTGAGTTCAATGACCCGATGTACCAGAAGTATCTGCGCCTCACCTACGAAGAAGCGTGTTACCTGGAGCGCCTGGTGGCAGAGCTTCTTTCCTTCAGCCGGGCGATCGACGATGGCGGCTGCCTGAAGCTCGAACCGTGTGATCCCGCGGGTATCATCACGGATATACTCCAGAGTTCCCACGAATCGGCCGACAAGCCGGGAGTGGAGACCATCCTTGACCTCGCGTCCCTCCCGCCGCTGCACATCGACAGGGAGAAGCTTACCTTTGCCGTCAAGCAGCTCATCGAGAATGCCTACAAGTTTTCCGGCGAGACGGGGCGCGTTGCCATTTCCCTCAAAGGGGACGACAACGCGGTCCTGATAACGATCGAAGACGAGGGAGTCGGTATCGCCAAGGAAGACCTCCCCAAGATCTTCGAGAAGTTCTATCAGGTGGACTCGGCATTGACCGGCCAGATCCGCGGCTTCGGCCTCGGCCTCTCCTACGCGAAGGAGTTCGTCAGGCTGCACGGCGGCTCCATTGCCGTCGAAAGCGAGCTGGGAAAAGGGACCAGGGTTACCGTCTCGATCCCCGTTCGTAGGGCCTGATCCTCGCCCTTTCTCCATGAAATCCCATCCCCTTCTTTAACGTAACGCCTCTTTATTGTTGATTATTTCGGCTCATCTGCTATATTAGCTTCCTTATTCTGTGAGTAATGGCCATCCGGCCATGGAGAATTCCCCATGCAGAAGTTCATCGACAAGGCCACCACCCTCCTGGAAGCGCTTCCGTACATCAGGAGGTTTTCCGGCAAGACCGTCGTCATCAAGTACGGCGGCCATGCGATGGCCGACGAGGCGCTGAAGAAGTCGTTTGCCCTCGACGTGATCCTCCTCAAGTACATCGGGATCAATCCGGTGATCGTCCACGGTGGCGGGCCCCAGATCAACGAGACCCTCAAGCGCTACGGCATCGTCTCCGAGTTCGTGAAGGGAATGCGGGTCACCGACGCCGCCACGATGGGGGTGGTGGAGATGGTGCTGACCGGCCAGGTGAACAAGGAGGTGGTCGGGTACCTCAACCAGCACGGCGGCAAGGCGGTCGGCCTGTCCGGCAAGGACGGCGGCCTCCTCTTTTGCACCAAGCTCCTCCAGGAGGTGAAGCGGGACGACGGCTCGGTCGAGCAGGTGGACATCGGTTTTGTCGGCGACGTGAGCAAGGTCCACGCCGGTATCCTGGAAACCCTGGAGAAGGGGGGGTTCATCCCGGTCATCGCCCCGGTCGGCGTGGGTGCCGAGGGAGAGAGCTACAACATCAACGCCGACCTGGTGGCGGGGCGGGTGGCGGCAGCCATCAAGGCGGAAAAGCTGATCCTTCTGACCGACGTGGCCGGCGTCAAGGACCGGGAAGGGAATCTCCTCTCCAGCATCGAACTCGGTCAGGTGCCGCAGCTGATAGACAACGACACCATCACCGGTGGGATGATCCCCAAGGTCACCTGCTGCGTGGATGCGCTCCGGAGCGGGGTTAAGAAGGCCCATATCGTGGACGGCCGGGTGGCGCACGCCGTCCTCCTTGAGATTTTTACCGACGTCGGCATCGGCACGGAGATACTGGCATAGGAAAAGCGCTTTTTTCGCACTATCTGCCCAAGTCTTCGGGATTCCTTGTGCGGCGTAGCTGGGCTACGCCTCCGCGTCATCCCTCGACAGCCTTGATCTTGCGAAAAAAATCACTTTTCCGGAAGGGCAAGTGAATCATGAACTCTGAGCAGTGGATCGCCAAGGCGGACAAGTACATCATGAAGACCTACGGCCGCTACCCGCTCGTGCCGGTGCGGGGTGAGGGGTGCCGGCTCTGGGATGCCGACGGGAAGGAGTATCTCGACTTCCTGGCCGGCGTGGCGGTCAACAACCTGGGGCACTGTCATCCCAGGGTGGTGGCAGCCCTGCAGAAGCAGGCGGCGGAGCTGATCCACTGCTCCAACTACTACCACATCCCGAGCCAGATCGAGCTGGCCGAGCTCCTTTGCAGCCACTCCTTCGCCGACCGCGCCTTTTTTTGCAACAGCGGGGCCGAGGCGAACGAGGCGGCCATAAAGCTCGCCCGGAAGTACAGTCGGGAAAAGTTCGGCGCCGACCGGTTCGAGATCATCACCGCCCTCGCCTCCTTCCACGGCCGGACCATGGCCACCGTCTCCGCCACCGGCCAGGAGAAGGTGCAGAAATTCTTCGACCCGCTCCTCCACGGTTTCCGCCACGTGCCGTTCAACGACATCGACGCCCTGCGGGGAGCGGTTTCTCCCGCCACCTGTGCCGTGATGCTGGAGCCGATCCAGGGAGAGGGGGGGGTGGTGGTTCCGTCCGCCGATTACTTCCGGCGGGTGCGGGAGATCTGTGACAGCCATGGCCTTCTCCTGATCTTCGACGAGGTGCAGGTGGGGATGGGGCGGACCGGCACGCTCTTCGCCCACGAGCATTTCGGGGTTACGCCGGACATCATGACCCTCGCCAAGGCGCTGGCGGGGGGCGCCCCGATCGGTGCCATGCTGGCCCGGGAGGAGATTGCCGCCTCCTTCGGGCCGGGGACCCACGGCTCGACCTTCGGTGGCAATCCGCTGGTGACCGCTGCCGCCGTTGCCGTGGTGCGGACGATCCTGGAGGAGGGGATCCTCAATCGCACGGAAGAAATGGGAGAGTACCTCCTGGGAGAGCTGGAAGGGCTTAAGGAGCGCTTCCCCTTCATCACTGAGGTGCGCGGCATCGGTCTCATGATCGGCATGGAGCTTTCCGTCCCGGCCGGCGACATCGTGAAGGAGGGGCTTGAGCGTGGGGTCCTCTTGAACGTGGCCCAGGACCGGGTGCTCCGCTTCGTCCCGCCGCTGATCGTGACCAAGCAGGAGGTGGACCGGATGATCGAGATCCTCGCGGGAATTTTGGAGGAGATGCAGTCATGAAAAAGGATTTCCTGGCGCTCAGCCAGTACACGAAAGACGAGTTGGACGCCCTCTTCGCCCTCACCCGGAAACTGAAGGAGAAGCAGAAAAAGGGGATAGAGCACCACCTCCTGAAGGGGAAGAGCGTGGCCCTCATCTTCGAGAAGTCGTCTACCCGGACCCGGATCTCCTTCGAGGTCGGGGTCTACCAGCTGGGGGCCCAACCGCTCTTCATCTCCTCCGGCACGTCCCAGATGGGGCGGGGCGAGCCGATCAAGGATACCGCCCGGGTGATGGCCCGCTACTGCGACGGGGTGATGATCCGTACTTACGGACAGGAGATTGTTGAGGAATTTGCCCGTTACGCGTCGGTGCCGGTGATCA
>DATJLB010000303.1:0-9040 GCA_035490915.1 Geobacteraceae bacterium | reverse complement strand
GTCGCCATTGCAGGGAACCCGGCCATGGAGCACCTCCTCCTGAGCCTCCCGGTCACCTCCCTCGCTTTCCCCCCCTACCGCCCCCTCTCCACGGCGAGCCGGCGCATCAGTACCGTCGGGCTCGGCTGGCAGACGGCGGTCGACGCCTACATCTTCCCGCAGCCGGGCGGCTTCGTCGGCGGCGACCTGGTCGCCTTCCTGTACGGAGCGGGTGTTACCGGTCACCAGTCATTTAGGCCCAGTAGGGTCCCGGTCACCAGTCACCGCCTTTTCCTCGACCTCGGCACCAACGGGGAGATCGCCCTCTCGACCGGAGAGCGGACCTACGCCACGTCCGCGGCCGCCGGTCCCGCCTTTGAGGGGGGGAACCTGTCGTGCGGCATGGCGGCGCTTCCGGGGGCGGTGAGCGGCGTGACCATCGAGGGGGAGCGGGTGGGGCTCACCGTCATCGGCGGTGGAATTCCTCTGGGGATCTGCGGCTCCGGGGTGATCGAGACCGTCGCCGCCCTTCTGCGCGCTGGAGTCCTGGCCGCCACCGGCCGCCTCCTTTCCCCCGCGGAGATCCCGTCCAACCTCGCCAACCGAGTCGTTTCCCGCGACGGCGAGACCGCCTTCCTTCTCTACCGGGACGCCCGCAGCGAGGTCCTCCTCACCCAGGGGGACATCCGCCAGGTGCAGTTGGCGAAGGCGGCCATCCGGGCCGGGGTGGAGGTCCTCTTCGAGCGGGCGCGTATACGGTACGACGCCGTGCGGGAGGTAGTCCTGACCGGTTCGTTCGGTTCCCGGCTCGCCCCCGAAGGGGTAAAAAACGTTGGAATTTTCCCCGGAAAAATGGTAGAAAAGTGCAGTTTTGTGACGGATGGAGCACTGGCCGGCGTGGAGCGGGCCCTTGCCGTCCCCGGCGGTTTCGACGCGGTCGATGATCTGGCCGCAGCGCTCCGGGTCGTCCCTCTGTCCGGCACCCCCGCCTTCGAGAAGCACTTTCTGGAGCAGATGAATTTTCCTGAAGTCAACTGAATTCAATTCACCACGGAGACTCGGAGACACGGAAAGAACCAAAAGACGAATTAACAAGGATGTACAGGATATTCAGGATTAAAAGCGTTAGTATTTGAGACATGCCAAAAGCATTAAGATTTTATCCTGTCTATCCTGTCCATCCTGTCTATCCTTGTTAATTTTGTTTGGCTTTCTCCGCGCCTCTGAGTTTCCGTGGTAGATTTTTCCCAAGGAGCTACATAGTTATGGCAAAGATTACCCGCGCACTCATCAGCGTATCGGACAAGACCGGGGTCGTCGACTTTTCCCGGGAGCTGGCAGGCTACGGCGTCGAGATCCTCTCCACCGGCGGCACCGCCAAGATGCTCCGCGAGGCGGGGCTGACCGTGAAGGACGTTTCCGAGTTCACCGGCTTTCCGGAGATGCTCGACGGCCGGGTCAAGACCCTGCATCCGAAGGTGCACGGCGGCCTCCTCGGTATGCGGTCGAACCCCGAGCACGTGGCGACCATGAAGGCGCACGGCATCGAGCCGATCGACATGGTGGTGGTGAACCTCTATCCGTTCGAGGCGACGGTGGCGAAGCCGGGGTGTACCCTTGAGGATGCCATCGAGAACATCGACATCGGCGGCCCCACAATGCTCCGTTCGGCGGCCAAGAACAACGCCGACGTGACCGTCCTCGTCGACCATGCCGACTACCGGCGGGTGCTGGACGAGATGAAGGCGAGCGGCGGGAGCGTCTCGCGGGAGACCAACTTCGGGCTGGCGGTCAAGGTCTACCAGCATACCGCCGCCTACGACGGGGCGATCTCCAACTGGCTCGGCAAGAAGCTCGGAGAGGAGCATGCCGAATTCCCGCCGACGCTGACGTTCCAGTTCAAAAAGGCGCAGGAGATGCGCTACGGCGAGAATCCGCACCAGCAGGCCGCCTTCTATGTGGAGCGCGACGTGAAGGAGACATCGATCGCCACCGCCCGGCAGCTTCAGGGTAAGGAACTCTCCTACAACAACATCGGCGATACCGACGCGGCGCTGGAGTGCGTCAAGCAGTTCCCCGAAGGGCCCGCCTGCGTGATCGTCAAGCACGCGAACCCGTGCGGCGTGGCGATCGGGTCGACGCTCCTGGAGGCGTACGACCGCGCCTACACAACCGACCCGGAATCGGCATTCGGCGGGATCATCGCCTTCAACCGGGAGCTGGATGCCGAGACGGCGAAGGCGATCGTCGACCGCCAGTTCGTGGAAGTGATCATCGCCCCCCGGGTCGCCCCGGCTGCCGTTGAGGTCGTCGCCGCCAAGAAGAACGTGCGGCTCCTTTCATGTGGGGAGTGGCCGGCGGAGCCCGCCCAGAGGCTCGACATGAAGAGGGTGAACGGCGGCCTCCTCGTCCAGGACACCGATCTCGCCCTCTACGAGGGGCTCAAGGTGGTGACGAAGCGCGCCCCGACCGAGAAGGAGATGGAGGACCTCCTGTTCACCTGGAGGGTGGCGAAGTTCGTCAAATCGAACGCCATCGTCTACGGCAAGGACGGGATGACCATCGGGGTAGGCGCCGGCCAGATGAGCCGGGTCAATTCCGCCCGGATCGCCGCCATCAAGGCGGAGCACGCGGGGCTCGAAGTGAAGGGGGCTGTGATGGCCTCCGACGCCTTCTTCCCGTTCCGAGACGGCCTGGACAACGCGGCCGCGGTCGGGGTGACGGCGGTCATCCAGCCGGGGGGAAGCGTGCGGGACGAAGAGGTGATCGCGGCGGCGGACGAGCACGGGATTGCGATGGTGTTCACCTCGATGAGGCATTTCCGTCACTAACACAGGACGGAAGTGCGGAAGTGCGGAAGACGGGAAGGAAAATCGAAAGGCTTTCCATCCGTGCTTCCGCGCTTTTGCCTTCCGCGCTTTCCGGAGGAATAATGAAAATACTCGTAATAGGCGGCGGCGGGCGGGAGCACGCTTTGGTCTGGAAGATCGCCCAGTCGCCGCTCGTTGACAAGGTCTTCTGTGCACCGGGAAACCCCGGCACCGGGCAGATCGCGGAAAACGTCGATATCGCGGTTGACGACCTGCCGCGGCTCCTGGAATTCGCCACACGCAGCGGCGTCGACCTCACCGTGGTCGGCCCCGAACTCCCCCTCTCGCTCGGGATCGTCGACCTGTTCGAGGAGTACGGTCTGAAGATCTTCGGTGCGCGCCGCAACGCGGCCCTGATCGAGTCGAGCAAGGCGTTCGCCAAGGACCTCATGAAGACGTACGATGTGCCGACGGCCGCCTACGAGGTCTTCACCGAGGTGGAGCCGGCGGTTGCCTTCATCGACGGGGTCGGGACGCCGATCGTGGTCAAGGCGGACGGCCTTGCGGCGGGGAAGGGAGTCATCATAGCGGCGACGCGGGACGAGGCGGTGGCCGCGGTGACGGACATGCTGTCGGGTAACGCCTTCGGCAACGCGGGGTCGCGGGTCGTCGTCGAGGAGTTCCTGAAGGGGGAGGAGGCGTCCTTCCTCGCCTTTACCGACGGGAGGAACATCATCCCCCTGGCGAGCGCCCAGGACCACAAGGCGGTCTTCGACGGTGACCAGGGGCCAAATACCGGCGGGATGGGGGCCTATTCCCCCGCGCCGGTGGTGACGCCGGCGATCCACGAGAAGGCGATGGCCGAGGTGCTTCGCCGGACCGTGGACGGCATGGCCGCCGAGGGGCGCCCCTACCGGGGAGTCCTGTACGCAGGGCTGATGATCGACGGGGAGAGCGTCAAGACCCTGGAGTTCAACGCCCGGTTCGGTGATCCGGAGTGTCAGCCACTCCTGATGCGGATGAAATCGGACATCGTCCCCATCCTTCTCGCCGTGGCGGAGGGGGACCTCTCCGGGGTGGAGATCGAGTGGCACGACAAGGCTGCGGTCTGCGTGGTGATGGCGTCCCAAGGGTATCCCGGCGATTACCGCAAGGGGGACGAGATTTCAGGCCTCGACGAGGCGGCCCGGATCGACGATCTCTTCGTGTTCCATGCTGGAACGAAGGTCCAGGGCGGGAAGACCGTTACCGGCGGCGGACGGGTGCTCGGCGTAACCGCCCTCGGCGACACGGTGCAGGACGCCATCGACCGGGCGTACCGGGGGGTGGCGGCCATAAAGTGGGAGGGGGTCCACTACCGCAGGGACATCGGAAGGAAGGCCGTTGAAAGGCCGTTGATCGTGAATCGTGAATCGTGAATCGATCAACGACACAAGGAGAAAAACATGTCTGATCCACAAGTTCTCATAGTAATGGGGAGCGATTCCGACCTGCCGGTCATGGAGGAGGCGGCGCGGGTGTTGACGGAGTTCGGCGTCCCCCACGAGGTGCGGATTTCCTCCGCCCACCGCTCGCCGGACCGGACCGCAAAACTTGCGGCGGAAGCGGCGGGGCGCGGGGTCAGAGTGGTCATCGCCGGAGCGGGGATGGCGGCCCACCTGGCCGGCGTGGTGGCCGCAGAAACGGTCCTGCCAGTCATCGGGGTGCCGATGGGTGGTGGGGTGCTCAACGGCCTGGATGCGCTCTACTCCACCGTCCAGATGCCCGGCGGTATCCCCGTTGCCACGATGGCGATCGGTAAAGCGGGGGCGAAAAACGCGGGAATTCTCGCCGTCCAGATCCTCGCCCTTGGGGATGAGCGGCTGACGACCGCCCTCAAGGCATACCGGAGCAAGATGGCCGACGAAGTGGCTGGAAAGGACCTGGAGCTCCAAAAGGCACGCTCCTGAGGTTTCTCCGGGAGACGTTTTTGCTTGACAAAGGGGAGGTCGTGTATTAAATTGCGACCCGCTCTTAAATTCACTGTAGGAGGTGATAGTTAAATGAAGAAGATCGCCATTGCCATGATTTCGGTTATCGCTTTTGCAGGGTCCGTGTGCGCCGCTGACGTGATGGAGTTCCAGGCCAAAATGGGGAAGGTAACCTTTGACCACAAGAAGCACCAGGCGCTTGGTTGCACGAAGTGCCACGCAACTGATGCCGGCGGCAAGATCGAAGGTTTCGGCAAGGACTGGGCTCATAAGACCTGCAAGGGTTGCCACACCGAGAAGAACGCTGGTCCCACCAAGTGCGGTGATTGCCACAAGAAGTAACAGGTTTTTTCAGTCGAGAAACTAACAGGGAAAGGGGTAACAAATTTTTGTTATCCCTTTTTCTGTGAAAAAATCAGTATGAATTTTCCGTCGATTGCTTTATTATTAGACGGTTTAATATACGGTTCGCAGAAATCCCTTCTCAGGAGTCAGCCTTGACAACGAACAAACGTGGATTCATCCAGTCCGTCTGGGATTTTTTCTGTTCCCTGAAGCTTTCCATTTCCCTGCTCATCGGCCTGGCGGCGACTTCGATCATCGGCACGGTCATTCCCCAGAGCCCCCCGCGGGAGTACCTGGAATCCATCAGCCAGACCAAGATTGCGCTTTACAGCAAGCTGGGTTTCTTCGACATGTACCACTCCTGGTGGTTCATCCTCCTCCTCTATCTTCTGACACTCAACCTGATCTGCTGCTCCATCAAGAGGCTGCCGCGGGTATGGAAGTTCGTCTCCGAGCCGACCCTGATCTTTGACGAAGGTTTGGAAAAGACCCTTTCCCTCACCCACCATTTCAAGATGGAGGGGGATGCTGCATCCCTGAAGGACAAAATGGCGGCGTTCCTCAAGGGGGAATTCGCCGAGCCGGTGATCACCGAGGTTAATGGCGAGTACCACCTGTTTGCCCAGAGGACTCCCTACTGCCGTCTCGGGGTCTATGTCGTTCACTTCAGTATCATCATCATCTTTATCGGCGCCCTGATCGGGTCCTACTTCGGCTACAAGGGGTATGCCCAGATCGAGGAAGGGACCAGCGTTTCCACGATCGAGAACAGGAACGGCAGGCAGACCGACCTCGGGTTTGCCGTCAAATGCGAGAAGTTCTCCGTTACCTTTTACGACACCGGCGCGCCCAAGGAGTTCAAAAGCATCCTGACGGTTCTGGAGAACGGCCAGCCGGTGCCGGGATTCATAAGCATCCCGATTGTCGTCAACAGCCCGCTCACCTACAAGGGGATCACGTTCTACCAGTCGAGCTACGGTCCTGCCGGCATGTTTCAGATCACGGTCCGCGACAGGAAGGGTGGGGCGCCGGTCAAGCTGGCGGTCCGTCAGGGGGAGAAGACCCCCCTGCCCAACGGCGGTTTTTTCCAGCTGCTGGAAACGACAGCAGACGTGTCGCCTTTCATGCCCCAGCTTTCGGGCCCGGCCCTGCGGGGAACCTATATGGGGCCGGATGGGACTTCCCAGCAGGTGGTGCTCCTGCGCAACTACCCCAATTTCGACCTGCAGCGGGGTGGCGATCTGGTCATGACCTATGACGGCTCGGAAGAAAAGTACTATACCGGCCTCCAGGTGGCGAAGGACCCGGGTGTCTGGGTGGTCTGGACCGGCTGCGCGCTGATGGTGCTGGGGATTATCATCGCCTTCTTCCTCTCCCACAAGCGCGTCTGGATCAGGACCGCGAACGGCAGGGTAATCTTCGGCGGGACGGCAAACAAGAATCAGGCGGCCTTCCAGCTTGTGTTCGACACCCTGACGGATAAACTGAAGCAGATGTAACGGGACCGGCAGGCCGCCTCCATGGCTTTCCGGCACAGGACACATACATTCGACAAACCCGTACCACTCCGGAGGTTAATACATGACCAGTTCCCTGCTGTTTAACGTCACCACCTTCACATACCTGGTTTCCATGCTTATCTTCTTCACCTTCCTGGCGACCAAGAACAAGACCATCGGCATCGTTGCCAGCTGTGCGGCCTATTTCGGGTTCGTCGCCCAGACCGTGGCGATCGTCCTGCGCTGGAAGGAATCGTATGCCGCGGGTGTCGGCCACGCCCCCCTTACCAACCTGTACGAGTCTGTCATCTTCTTTTCCTGGACGATCATCCTCATCTACGGCATCATCGAACTGAAGTACAAGTACCGCGTGGTCGGGGCCTTTGTCGTCCCATTCGCCCTGCTCGGGATGGCCTGGGCGCAGCTGGGGCTCGAAAGCCACATAGAGCCGCTGGTCCCGGCCCTTCAGAGCAACTGGCTCCTCTACCACGTCATCACCTGCTTCCTCGGTTACGCGGCCTTTGCGGTCGCCTGCGGCATCTCCATTATGTACCTGATCAAGGAAAGCATGGAGGGGGCGTCCGGCGACGCCCAGGCGGGCGGGATCATCGCCCAGTTCCCCTCCATCAGGGTGCTCGACGATCTCAACTACAAGGCGATCATGATCGGCTTTCCGCTCCTGACCCTCGGAATCATCACCGGTGCAGCCTGGGCCAACTATGCCTGGGGTACCTACTGGAGCTGGGACCCGAAAGAGACCTGGTCCCTGATCGTATGGTTCATCTATGCGGCATTTCTCCATGCCCGCATCACCCGCGGCTGGGTCGGCAGGCGGGCCGCCATCCTTTCGGTAGTCGGTTTCGCAGCGACCATTTTCTGCTATCTCGGCGTCAACCTGTTCCTTTCCGGGCTCCACAGCTACGGCGCAGGCAGGTAGCATCCGGCAGCAGCGTGAAAAACCAGTTACAGGGAAAGCCGGGTCATTACCCGGTTTTTCTGTTTGAGGTCGCGGATGGCAGATGTCGCGAAAATCTCCATCATCATTCCGGTGAAGCCCGGCGGTGCCGTGAGCGCCCTTGAGGGGCTGCGCGCTGCCGTCTATCCCGTCGATGCCTGGGAGGTCCTCGTGGCGGAAGGATGCTGCCCGAGTCGCCAGCGCAATGCGGGCGCGGCGCAGGCCTCGGGGGAGGTCATCTATTTTCTGGACGACGACTCCCTGGTCTCCCCCGGCTTTCTCGATCGGGCGGCCCGCCACTATGCCGACGGCGCAGTGGCTGCAGTCGGCGGCCCTTCGCTCACCCCTGCCACTGATACGCCTCTCCAGCAGACCTTCGGCATGGCGTTCGCTTCCCTTCTCGGCGGCGGAGGGATGCGCAACCGCTACCGCCTGACCGGGGACGTGCGGCCAACCTGCGACCGGGAGCTCATCCTCTGCAATCTCAGCTTCCGCAGGGATATCTTCCTGCGCTACGGTGGGTTCGACGAGCGACTCTACCCCAACGAGGAGAATGAGCTGATGGAGCGGGTGCGAAGGGGAGGGGGGGTGCTCATCCACGACCCCGCCCTCGCCATGCAGCGGAGCCAGCGTCCGACCCTCCGGGCGTTCTGCCGGCAGCTGTTCAGCTACGGCAGGGGAAGGGGGGAGCAGACGGTCATCAGCGGCATCGTCAAGCCGATTACCTTCGTTCCTACCCTGTTCGTCTTCTATCTGCTCCTGCTGCCGCTGGCCCGGAAGCCGGTTTACTATTTGCCTCTTTTATGCTACCTAGTGATGATCGGTTCCATCTCCGCTTGCAAGGCCGTAACTGATGCCCGCCCGCGCGCGGCGCTCCTTCTGCCGGTCGTCTTTCCGCTCTTCCACGTCTGTTACGGGCTTGGTCTGGTGCGGGGGATAGTGTCGCCGCGATTCAGGACAGGGTGCCCCGAAAAGGGCGAGGTGACCGTGCGGAGGGTGAAAGAGTTCGGGAGGGCTTTGCAGCAGTGACCAGGCACCGACTTAAAGAGGAGTCTTACGTGGACATCAGCATCGTTGTCCCCATTTACAACGAAGAGGAAAGCATCCCGGCGCTGCACGAGAGCATAACCGCGGCGTTGGCCGGGAGCGGGCTGGAGTATGAGCTGATCCTGGTGGACGACGGTTCCAGTGACGGCTCGTTCCCGTTGTTGCGGGAAATCGCGGGAAAAGACCCGCGGGTCAGGGTGATCCGCTTCCGCCGCAACTTCGGGCAGACCGCTGCCATGGCCGCCGGCTTTGACGCTGCCAGCGGACGTGTCGTGGTGCCGATGGACGGCGATCTGCAGAATGATCCGGCCGACATTCCCCGCCTCCTTGAAAAAATCGATGCCGGGTACGATGTGGTGTCGGGCTGGCGCAAGGACCGCAAGGATACCTTCGTCAACCGCAAGCTGCCGTCGATGATCGCTAACGGCCTTATTT
>DATJLB010000302.1:0-2629 GCA_035490915.1 Geobacteraceae bacterium | reverse complement strand
ATCCGGACCGCCAGAGCCGCTTCGTTGATCAGCTCCGCGCCACGGTGACATGCCAGATGAACCCCGAGAAGCCGGCCGCTGGCTTTGTCCGCCACCATCTTGATGATCCCGGTCAAGCTCCCCGTCACGTGGGTCTTTGGGATCTGCGAGGCCGGCAGGACGTTGGTGATGACCGTAAACCCTGCCGCTCTGGCCTCCTGCTCAGTGTAGCCGACCGTCCCGAGTTCCGGGTCGGTGAAGATGGTCATGGGCGCCGACAGGTAGTCCATCAGGCAACCGCAGCCGGGCTTGAACATGTCGTCCACAGCCACGATCCCCTCCCGGGCACCTACCGTGGCGATCATCATGCCGCCGATCACATCGCCGGCAGCCCATATCCCGGGAGCGCTCGTCCGCATCCGCCCGTCCACCTTGATGAAACCTTTGCCGTCCGTCTCCACTCCCGCCTTCTCCAGGCCGATTTCTGCCGTGGCCGGGGCCGTGCCGATGGCCAGAAGCAGTCGTTCAGCCGCAAAATCCCGGCGGCGCCCCTCTACCTCCGCGTGAACCACGGTCTCATGCAAGTTCTTGTGCACCGAGCAGATCGTCGCATTGAGCACGATGTCCAGCCCTTCGTCGATCAGCGCCTGCTGAAGCGCCAGCGCCGGCTCCTCTTCCACCCCCGGCAGGACCCGCGGCCCATGCTCCAGAATAGTGACGCCGACCCCCAGACGGTGGAACATCTGCCCAAGTTCCAGGGCAATCACTCCGCCACCTATTATTGCCAGGGAGCTGGGTAGCTTCTTCATGAGGAGCGCACTGCGGCTGGTGAGGTAATCCACCCCCTCAAGACCCGGAAACGGGATGATCCGCGGATTACCGCCGGTGGCGATCAGGATCTTGTCACTCCGGATGACGTCGTGGCCGACCTCAAGGGTCCCGGTATCGATAAAACGACCGGTCCCCTTGAGAAGAGTCAGTCCCGGCACCTCTTTCAGGATGTCGAGATACTTGGTTTGCCGTAGATACTGCACCACGTCGTCTTTGTGCGCAGTGAGGGCCCCGAAATCGATGCCGCTCTCCGCCACCCCGAGGCCGATTTTTGCCCCTTGGCGCGCCTCCTGGTAAAAGAGGGCAGAATGGATAAGGGTCTTACTGGGAATGCACCCCCAGTTGACACAGGTCCCTCCCAGCACACTCTTCTCGATCATCACGACCCGCGCACCCAGCGATTGGGCCCGCAACGCCGCAGCAAACGCGGTAGAACCCGACCCGACAATGACCACATCATGATCTTGGGACATCCATGCATCCTCCCGTCAATAGTTTACCTCCAATAGTGACGCCGCACAAAAACTAAATTCTGTGGACCACTCCCTTGCCTTGCTAAGAGCAATTGTGGTAGGGTGGGGTCATGGACAACCTAAACATTTTGAAGAAGTCACTCCTTTTTTCAGGGCTGGACGAGGAAAACCTTGCGGAAGTGGCTGTGATCGCCACCAGGCGAAGCTTCGCCAAGGGGGAGGTGCTTTTTACCGACGGCGAACCCGCCACCGGCTTTTACCTCCTTGCTTCCGGCAGCATCAAGTTGTGCAAGTTTTCTCCCGATGGCAAGGAGAAGGTCCTGCATTTCGTCCATCCCGCCGAAACTTTTGCCGAAGCGGCCTTTTTCGGGGACGGAAAATACCCCGCCGAGGCACGGGCGCTTGAGAAGGGGGAAGTGCTCTTCTTCCCCCGAGAGGCGTTCATGGGCCTCCTAGAGCGGAACCCCCGGTTCTCCCTCAACCTTATTGTATCCCTCTCCCTCTTGCTGCGGCGTTTTGCCCGGCAGATCGAGGAACTCACCTTCGCGGAAGTGCCGGCCCGCCTCGCGGCGTATCTGATCGACCTTGCCGCCAAAAAATCGACCAGCTTTCAGGGAAAAACCTATCTCGATCTGGAAATGAAAAAAGGGGAACTTGCCTCCCGGCTGGGGACCGTAAGCGAAACCCTCTCCCGGTCATTGAAAAAATTGAAGGAAGAGGGTGTCATCGATGTCGAAGGGAGTCGCGTGATTATTCTGGACATGAAGCGGCTCTCTGTTATGGCAGGAAAATAGTTCGATGTTGTCTGGGCAGAAGCTGCCGTCTTTCAGCCCCCCTCCTTCTTCCGCCCCCGCCTTCTCCGTCTTTTCCGCTTCGCTTTTGCCTGAGGTTCCGTGGCAACCGTACCGGTCTCAGGACTATGAGGGAGCGGGTTTTTCCGCAGGTATTCCCGCCACCATTCATGCACCCGCCGGTCCTCCTCACTCAGTTCGGCGGCAAAACTGAGGTACTCCAGGGAGTCGTCAAAGGCGGGCCTCTTGATGAACGACAACGGGTGCCGTCCCGGCATTTTCCTGAACCGTTGTTGGCAGCCAAGGATATGACGGATCATTCCTCCCACCTTGCCGTGGATCTGGACAGTGGGAGCGAGCTCTTCCAGAAACTCGGCCAGAGCCGTGTCGATGGCCTGTTGCCCATGGGCGCCCCCTCCCCTGAACCATTCCGCCTTTTCCTCCAGATACTGGCCGAACATCGTGGCAAAGAGGAGCTGGGGAGAGACTTTGTCCCCCTGCTGGATGCGCCGGTCGACCCAGTCCAGGGCCTTTCCTACCCTGGTGTGCGGAAAA
>DATJLB010000301.1:0-11523 GCA_035490915.1 Geobacteraceae bacterium | reverse complement strand
CTCCAAGGCACCGTGCCCCCGGCGCGACGCCGTCTCTTGCGCGGCGTTCAGCGCTTCCTGGGTTTTTATGGTCATCTTGTCCGGCCTGATTATGTGATACTCCTTTAACGAGGCCGTATGTGAGCGCTACCTGCGTTGACTCGTCGTCGCCTTCGCATCATCTCACATCTGGCCTCGTAGATAATTCACCGTTGCTACGGAAATGATAGGTACGGCTCCCCCCTCTGTCAAGGAGGGGCCCGGAAAACGAATTGTTGGTGGCGAGCGGCGTGCGGGCGGGTATACTTGTCAGACAAGGAAACGCCCGAAGGTGACCATGGAGAGCTTCGTAAAGAGTGCGGCCGCGCTGGCGGTCGCCGCGACAATGACGGCCGGATGCGCGGTCGGCCCCGACTTCCGGGCGCCTGCGCCCCCCTCTGCCACCACCTACACGGCGACGGCGCTGCCGGCGGAGACCGCTGCCACGCCGGGGGTTGCCGGTGCGCCCCAGCGCTTCATCGCCGGAAACGATGTTCCCGCCCAGTGGTGGGCCCTGTTCCACTCAGAGGCGCTCGACCGGACGATCCGGCAGGCCCTGGCGGACAGCCCGACCCTGGCTGCGGCGCAGGCAAGGCTTCGCGAAGCCCGGGAAAACCGGCGCGCCACTTACGGAACGCTCTTCCCGAGCGTGGACGGCAATGTATCCGCCTCCCGACAGAAGATATCGGGGGCCTCTTTCGGCCAGCCGGGGAGCGATGTCACCCCCTTCACCCTCATCAACGCCTCGGTGAGCGTCTCCTACGCGCTCGATCTGTTCGGCGGCACGCGACGCGAGCTGGAGGCGCTGCAGGCCCAGATCGACTACCAGAGTTTCCAGCTGGAGGGGGCCTATCTCACCCTCACCTCGAACATCGTGACCGCCGCGGTGCAGGAGGCGTCCCTGCGCGCCCAGCTCCGCGCGACCCGCGAAATCATCGCCGCCGAAGAGGAGCAGCTGAAGCTCGTTGAGCGCCAGGTCAAGATCGGCGGCGCGTCGCTCCCCGACCAGCTCGCCCAGGAGGCGCAGCTCGCCCAGACCCGGACGACCCTCCCCCCTCTGGAAAAGGGGCTCGCCCAGACCCGGCACCAGCTGGCGGCGCTTGCCGGCAGGCTTCCCGGCGACGCGGGGGAGCTTCCCGAATTCGTGCTGACGGAGCTCACCCTCCCCCCGGAACTGCCGGTAAGCCTGCCGTCGGCGCTCGTCCGCCAGCGCCCCGACATCCGCGCCTCGGAAGAGCTCCTGCATGCGGCAAGCGCCCAGATAGGGGTCGCCACCGCCAACCTCTACCCCCAGGTCACCCTTTCCGGCAGTTACGGTTCGCAGGCCACGAGGCTGGAGAACCTGTTCTCCACCGGGACCTCGGTCTGGTCACTCGGCGCGGGGGTGCTGCAACCGATCTTCCGCGGCGGGGAGCTGACTGCCAAGCGACGTGCCGCCATCGCCGCCTTCGATGCGGCGGAGGCGCAGTACCGCGCGACCGTCGTGCAGGCGTTCCAGGGGGTCGCCGACGTGCTGCGCGCCCTGGAGCAGGATGCCCTGACCCTCAAGGCCCAGGCGGCGGCCGAAACGGCCGCCCACGACTCGCTCGACCTTTCCCGGAAACAGTTCGAGATCGGCGCGGCGAGCTACCTCACGCTCCTCACCGCCGAGCGCCAGCACAAGCAGGCACAGCTTGCCCTGGTCCAGGCCCAGGCCGTCCGCCTCGCCGACACCGCCGCGCTCTTTCAGGCGCTCGGCGGGGGGTGGTGGAACCGGGATGCAACCCCCTCTCCCTAACCCTCTCCCACAAGGGGAGAGGGAATTACCCCCCTCCCTCGATGGGAGGGGCTGGGGGAGGGTGCAAAGTGGCAGCATACTCTGTCGAGAATACATGGGAGCCGTGAAGCCATGAAGAAACGCATCATCCTTGCCATCGCAGGGCTCATCGTCATCATAGCCGTTCTGGCGGCCGTCAAAGCGATGCAGATCAGGGCGATGATCGCCCAAGGGAAGAAAATGGTTCCCCCCCCCGAAACCGTCACCACCGCCGTGGTGAAGAGCGAATCGTGGGAAACCGCCCTCTCCGCCGTCGGGACGCTGACTGCGGTCCAGGGGGTGACGGTGGCCGCCGAGCTGCCGGGCAAGGTCGTCCGGATTGCGTTCGAGCCGGGCGCCATGGTGAAGAAGGGAGACCTCCTCGTCGCCCAGGATACCGCCTCGGAGGAGGCTCAACTGCCGGGCGCCGTGGCGCTCGCAACCCAGGCCAACTCCGACCGCGAACGTGCCGTCAGGATGCTGTCCGAGCGGATCATCTCCCAGGCCGCCTACGACGGCGCCGTCGCCACCCACGAACAGGCGCTGGCCCAGGCCAATACCATCCGGGCCACCATAGCCAAGAAGACGATCCGCGCCCCTTTCGGCGGCCGCCTCGGCATCCGGCAGGTGAACCTCGGCCAGATGCTCAAGGATGGCGACCCGATCGTCACGCTGCAGTCGCTCGACCCGATCTACGTCAACTTCACCATCCCGCAGCAGGAGGTGGGGAGGCTGCACCCCGGCCTGCCGGTCCGGGTGACGTGCGACGCCCTCCCCGGCCTGACGATCGAGGGGCGCATCACGGCCATGAACCCGCTCGTCGACAGCGACACCCGCAACATCCAGCTCCAGGCGACGGTCGCCAACCGTGCGGAGAAGCTCCGGCCGGGCATGTTCGTCACCGTGGCGGTCGGCCTCCCGGTCCGGCAGCAGGTGTTTGTCATCCCCGCCACGGCGGTCCTCTATGCCCCCTACGGCGACTCGGTCTTCGTCGTCGCGGACGACACGGAGCACAAGGGGGGAAAGGTGCTGCGCCAGCAGTTCGTGCGCCTGGGGGAGAAGCGCGGCGACTTCGTGGCGGTGACGAGCGGGCTCAAGGTGGGGGAAACCGTCGTCAGCACGGGGGTCTTCAAGCTGCGTAACGGCCAGGCGGCGGTGGTGGACAACCGGCTTTCCCCCGCCTTCACGCTCGCGCCGAAGCCGGAGAACAATTGAGGCCGTGCGACGTTCAACGTTCAACGTGCGACGTTGAAATCCGAAACCAGAAACGAAAACCCTTATCTAACAGGGATAGATAGGATCAGGATAAAATCCAAGCGCCCGTTTGTCAGGTTTTAGGGCCTAAACGCCTTTCATCCTGAATATCCTGAATATCCTTGTTAATTCTGTTGTACGGTTTTTTGCCGAGACGCCATGAAAATAACCGACCTCTTCATACGCCGCCCCGTGCTCGCCCTCGTGGTGAACCTCGTCATCGTCATCGCCGGCCTCCAGGCGGTCCGGACCCTCAACGTCCGCCAGTACCCCCGGAGCGAAAACGCCTCGGTGACCGTCACCACGGTGTACGTCGGAGCCAGTGCGGAACTGGTGCGCGGTTTCATCACCACCCCCCTGGAACGGACCATTGCGGCAGCCGACGGCATCGAGTACATGGAGTCCCAGAGCACCCTCGGCCTCTCCACCATCACCATACGCCTGAAGCTCAACTACGATGCCACCAAGGCCCTGGCCGAGATCAGCACCAAGGTGGACCAGGTGCGCCGGGACCTCCCCATCGAGGCCGAGGTGCCGGTAATCAACATCGAATCGGCCGAGAGCCGTTTCGCCGCGGCGTACCTGAGCTTTTCCTCCGACATCCTGAAGCAGAACGAGATCACCGACTATCTCGTGCGGGTCGTGCAACCCCGCCTCTCCGCCGTTCCGGGGGTGCAGCGGGCCGACATCCTCGGGGCCCGCACCTTCGCGATGCGCATCTGGCTGAAACCCGACCGGATGGCATCGCTCAACATCAGTCCGGCCCAGGTGCGCCAGGCACTCGCCGCCAACAACTTCCTTTCGCCACTCGGCAGGAGCAAGGGAGAGTTCATCCAGGTGAACCTCACCGCCGACACCAACCTCTCCACGGTTGAGGACTTCAAGCGGCTCGTCGTGCGCGAGGCGAACGGCGCCATCGTCCGGCTGTCCGACATCGCCGACGTGGTGCTCGGGGCCGAGGATTACGATTCCGAGGTCCACTTTTCCGGGCAGACCGCGGTCTTCATGGGGATCTGGCCGCTCCCCAACGCCAACTCCCTCGACGTGATCAAGCGGGTGCGGGCCGAGATGGCGGCGATCGATCGCGACCTCCCGACGGGGTTGAAGGCACGCGTCGCGTACGACGCTACCAACTACATCTCCAACGCCATCCACGAGGTGTTGAAGACCCTCGGCGATACCCTCATGATCGTCATGGTCGTCATCTTCCTCTTCCTCGGCTCCTTCCGGTCGGTCCTCATCCCGATCGTGGCGATTCCCGTGTCGCTCATCGGCGGCGTCTTCCTGATGCAGGCATTCGGGTTCACCGTGAACCTCCTGACGCTCCTCGCCATCGTCCTGTCGGTCGGCCTCGTGGTGGACGACGCCATCGTGGTGGTGGAGAATGTGGAGCGTCACCTGGGTCTCGGGAAATCCCCCCTGGAAGCGGCGCTCACCGGGGCCCGCGAGCTGGTGGGCCCCATCATCGCCATGACCATTACCCTGGCGGCGGTCTACCTCCCCATCGCCTTCCAGGGCGGGCTCACCGGTTCGCTCTTCCGCGAATTCGCCCTCACCCTTGCCGGGGCGGTCACCATCTCCGGGATCGTGGCACTTACCCTGTCGCCGGTCATGTCGGCCAAGCTCCTGAAACCGGGTATCGAGGAGCACGGCTTCGCCGGGCGCATTGCCCGGGACTTCGGACGGATCAGGGAGGCCTACGGCCGGATGCTCGACGCGACGCTCGCGGCACGGCCGGCAGTCTACGCGGTCTGGGTCGTGGTCAGCCTCCTCAGCATCCCGATGTTCACCATGTCCGCCAAGGAGCTCGCCCCGATGGAGGACCAGGGGGTCATCTTCGGCATCCTCGACGCCGCGGCCAACTCCACCCTCGACCAGAACAGCCTGTTCGCCACCGCCACCAACCGGATCTTCCAGAGCTTTCCGGAGACCGACTTCACCTTCCAGCTCACCTTTCCCACCTCCGGCTTCAGCGGGATGGTTACCAAGCCGTGGAGCGAACGCAAACGGACCGTCTTCCAGATCATGCCGGAGGTGCAGCAGAGGCTGCAGCAGCTCCCCGGCATCCGGATCTTCCCGGTGACGCCGCCGGCCCTCCCGGGCGGGGGGGATTTCCCGGTGGAGTTCGTCCTTGCCTCCACAGCCGACACCGTCCAGATCCTCGACTTCGCCCAGAAGTTGCAGACGAAGGCGATGCAGAGCGGGATGTTCGCGTTTCCCCCCCTCATCGACGTGAAAATCGACCAGCCGGAATCACGGTTCATCATCGACCGGGACAAAGTGGGCTCTCTCGGGGTCAACCTGGGACAGATAGGGAACGACCTGGCGGGGATGGTGGGGGGGGACTACGTGAACCGCTTCGACATCGCGGGGCGGAGCTACAAGGTCATTCCGCAGATCGAGCGGGTCGGCCGGCTCAACCCCGAGCAGCTGAAGGATATCCACGTCACCGGGCCCAAGGGGGAGCTCATCCCGCTCTCCACCGTTGCCACCATGCAGGAATCGGTCGTCCCCCGCTCCCTCAACCGCTTCCAGCAGCTGAACGCGGTGAAGATCAGCGGCGTAGCCATGCGGCCGCTGGACGAGGCGCTCCGCTATCTGGAGGGAGAGGCGGCGAAGATCCTCCCCAAGGGGTACGTCATCGACTACACCGGCGAGTCACGCCAACTGCGCACCGAGGGGAACCGGTTCCTTCCCGCCTTCGCCCTCGCCGTCATCCTGATCTTCCTGGTGCTGGCGGCCCAGTTCAACAGCTTCCGCGACCCGTTCGTGATCCTGGCCGGCTCGGTCCCGCTCGCCATCTTCGGGTCGCTCATCTTCACCTTCCTCAAGATGCCCGACCCGAACACCCCCTTCTGGACCAAGGGGTGGACCACCACCCTCAACATTTACTCCCAGGTGGGGCTCGTCACGCTCGTGGGGCTCGTCTCCAAGAACGGCATCCTGATCGTCGAGTTCGCCAACAAGCTTCAGCTCCAGGGGCTCCCCAAGCTGGACGCGGTGCGCCAGGCGGCCAAGACGCGCCTTCGGCCGGTCATGATGACCACTGCCGCGACCATTGCCGGGCACTTCCCGCTGACGCTCGTCACCGGCGCCGGCGCCGCGGCCCGTAACTCCATCGGCCTCGTGCTCGTGGGGGGGATGTTCGTCGGCACCCTCTTCACCCTGTTCGTGGTGCCGTCCATCTACATGCTGATCGCCAAGGACCACAGCAGGGACCGGGAGCGGGAGGAAGCAGTCATGGAAGCGACGTTCGGAGAGAGCGGGAACCCCTAAAAAAAGCTTGCAATCCATAACAACAAAATATATATTACATAATTCAGCTCATCTACCGGCAGCCCCGAGGGGAAACCTTGAGTCTGCCGGTACTGACTTCCTTCAGCTTCATCGTTCACTGACCCTCCCTGCACCCAGGCATTTCTCTCACGTGCAGCAGCACCTACGGTTGGCGACGATGCATCGATGTCGGTCAACCCGTGCTACTGCCGTCCCCTGTCAGCGGGCCATCAGTTTGGCCCCGCGGCGTTCGCACAGTCACCCTTGCCATTGAGCCGTCGCGCTCCGTTTGAGCTGAGCACTCGCGCGTGTCTCACGATAGGAACCTCATGTCTTTTGAAGAACTGCAGTTGCACCCCTCCATCCTGAAAGCTGTCTCCGCCTGCGGCTACACCGAGCCGACCCCGATCCAGGCGCAGGCGATCCCTATGGCCATGGCCGGCCACGACCTGATCGCCACTGCCCAGACCGGCACCGGCAAGACCGCGGCCTTCGTCCTCCCCTCCCTCCAGCGGCTGACCGCCCCGGCCATCGCTCCGGGCCACGGCCCGCGGATGCTGATCCTGACGCCGACCCGGGAACTGGCGACCCAGATCACCGACTCGATACGGACCTACGGGAAGTTCATGCGTGTCCGCAGCTGCGCCATCCTGGGGGGGATGCCCTACCGGGAGCAGCTCCGGCTGCTGTCGCAGCCGGTCGACATCGTGATCGCCACCCCGGGGCGCCTCATCGACCATCTGGAGAACCGTCGGATCAACCTTTCCCGCCTGGAGATGCTGATCCTGGACGAGGCGGACCGGATGCTCGACATGGGGTTCACCGAGGACGTGGACAGAATCGCAGCCGCCGCACCCGCCGGCCGGCAGACCCTGATGTTCACCGCCACCCTGGACGCCACCATGGCCCGGCTCGCCCAGCGCCTTCTCAGGGAGCCGGAGCGTATCAACATCGCGGGGAAAAAGGCCACCCTCGACACCATCGAGCAGCGCCTCCACGTGGCGGACGACCTGCGCCACAAGAACCGCCTCCTCCAGCACTTCATCTCGGACGTGAACCTCACCAAGGCGATCATCTTCTCCGCCACCAAGCGGGATGCCGACGCCCTCGCCCAGGAGCTCCACGCCCAGGGGCACCGCGTGGCGGCGCTCCACGGCGACATGAACCAGCGGGCGCGCAACCGGACCATCGAGGAGATGCGCCGGGGGAGGGTCCGGCTTCTGGTGGCCACCGACGTGGCCGCCCGCGGTCTCGACGTCACCGGCGTGAGCCACGTCATCAACTTCGATCTCCCGAAGTTCGCCGAGGATTACGTCCACCGGATCGGCCGTACCGGCCGCGCCGGGGCGACCGGCGTTGCCATCTCCTTCGCCTCCCTCAACGAGCAGAACTACCTCGACCGGATCGAGCGCTTCATCGGGCAGGCCCTGCCGCAGCACGTGATCCCGGGACTGGAGCCGACCAGGGGGCTGCGCCCCAAGAGCACCTCCGGCAAAGGGCCGAGGCACGCCGCTTCGGCCTCCGGGCCAAAAGGGAAGACGGGCTTTCACGCAAAGAAAAGCGACAGCCGCCCGGACAGCGGTACGGGAAACGCCAAACCGCGCATCAAGCGGTGGGGAGCACCGAAGGAGGCGAAACCGGTCGTCGTGGAATACCGCGGCACCGGCCGCCCGTCCAGGCGGGCGCTCTGACCGTTCGCAGCCGGCCTTTGTCGGACAAGCAGGGCCCTCTCCAGTCGTGGAGAGGGCCTTTTGTCTTTCACAGCAACGGGTGAGGTCCTCTTCCGGCGCCCCCCAATCCTTCCGTCACCCCGCTTTGCGGAGGACGAAACCGTGGTATACTCAAAGAAGCCGCTCATGCGGCCCGAACGCCACCACACGAAAGGAGGGTATCCCATGCGTCACGTCCCCCGTTTGCTCCTTCTTCTCTCCTTGTCCCTGACCACGCTCCACTCCCCGGCCGTCGCCGATGAACTTCACCAGAGCCCCCTCAATCCCGCGGCAGCGCCCGCCGTAAAGTATCCGATGATCGTCCTCTACTCCACCTCCTGGTGTCCGCACTGCAGGGCAGTCAAGGAATACTTCACGAAGGAGAACATCCCCTTCATCAACCGCGACGTGGAGCTCGACAGCGCCGCCATGCAGGACCTGACCGAAAAGTACAAGAGCCAGGCGGTACCGGTCATCGTCATTGGCAACGACCAGAAGATACTGAAGGGATTCGACGAGAAAACGTTCGAGAAGGCACTCGATGAGGTGCGGCAGAAGAAAGAACAAAAAGACGGGCAGAAGTGATGGCCCGGCTTCCCTGCCGTCCCGCGCATCATTAATGACATTCATTTTCATATATGTGCTATAATGATTGCCAGAGCAGCAAAAATACGGATCCCCGGTGAGAAAGAAGGTGTCGAGCATGAAAGGCCGGAAAGAAGCCATCGGCGGCCTGAGCGCCGGGAGCAAGAGCCGGACTGGAAGCCAGACGGCAGCGAAAAGCTCCGCGCAGCAGCGGAGCAGATCCGCGGCCGCTAGCCACGGCAGCAGCAAAAGCCCGAGCAGCCCGAAATCCACAACCGGCAAAGGCGCGCTTCATAAATAGCTAAGCTGCTGAACATAACCCCGACACGGGGGTCGGAGTACGCTCCGAACGAAAAAGGCCCTGCGGCGTACGCTGCGGGGCCTTTTTTGTCGTACGCACAGTTCTCCGAATTTCTGCGGAGCCGCAGGCGCGGCATCTTCGCGGGTTCACAAAAAACCGTTATATGTTAGTGGCTTATAATTTTGACAGGGATCAGGGGTCTGCTAAAATATACACATAGACCAGATGGTTCACCACCCCGAAAGGCCAAACCCTCCGTGAGGAGGGGACGGAAAGCCACGGATCTTCAGCGTAAAGATGGCCGGGCTGTCGAAGGAAGGACCTTTGACACGCCCGGCCATTGTCGTTTCAAGGATGACGCAGGGCAAACCGCAACCGATGACGAAGGAAACCGGTCATGGGCAGGCGTTTTCAGCGGACAGAAAACGGGAGAGAGGTGCTGCGCCGCAACCTTTGGGGTGCACTAACCCGCGATGTTGCCGTCGGGGCGTTATTTCTCCTTTCTTTCGCCTGGACGAGGGAAGCGTCGGCCGCCCCTCCCGACGGCGTGACCATGATCTTCGAGAACCGCATGGAGGCTTTCCTGACGAGCGACAGAGTGCCGCTAGGGGGGACGTCGAACATCGCCCTGCACGTCTTGCCCGGTGACAGCCCCCTCGCGCCGGCAGTCGTTTGCCGCACCCCTGCAAGCCGCAACCACTGCGAGACGCTGCGGGCGAGCGGCAAGGTGCTGGTTGCCGGTGGGGTGGGCAAGCGTGGCATCGTATTCTCGGCCGAGCTGTACGAACCGGCCACCGACACCTGGCTGGCGAGGAGCCAGGTCTCCACGGGGCGCGGCCAGAGCTCAACGGCGCTCCCGAACTACGGCAGGGTGCTGGCGTGGTGGGGGATTGTCATCCCCTTCTGAGTCGAGCGCATCCGGCCACCGGTACGGCAGCATGAGGGGGCCGTGCACGAACATCGTTCTGTGCACGGCCCCCGTGCCGTTTTCGGGCGGCCGATGCATTGATAATGAAAATCATTTATAGCTCCCCGGCGGGCGATATGTGCTATATTTTCAGTAGGAACACCAGATGGCCGTTCGAAGGAGGTGTTACGTACTCATGAAAGGAAGACTCTACGATAAAATGTGCGCCATCGACGACACCGGGCGGGCAAGCGCCCTGTCGGAACAGGCAACCGTTTCCTGCGGCCTGTGCGGCGCCGGGGCATACGACGCGGACAGCGTCTGTGAGCCGATTCCTCTCCCGAAGAGCACGAGGGGGGGCTCCAAACAGCGGAAATAATGTGTGATTCGCTCTTCGGAGCGGAAAGGAGTGCCCATATGTACGTCATAACCGGAGCAACGGGTAACATAGGAAGCAAGGCGGCCGACATCCTGCTGGCAAGGGGTGAAAAGGTGCGGGTGGTCGGCAGGAGCAAAGACAGACTACAGCGGTTCGTCGACAAGGGGGCCGAAGCGGCGGTCGGCGACCTGAAGGACAGCGCGTTCCTGGCGGGCGCCTTTACCGGCGCCACGGCGGTTTTCGCCATGATCCCCCCCGACCTTTCGGCGAGGGACTTCCGGGCGTACCAGAACGAGATCGGCGAAATCTTCGCCGCCGCAATCGTCACGTCGGGGGTGCGCCACGTGGTCAGCCTGAGCAGCCAGGGTGCCGAACTCCCGTCGGGGACCGGCCCGATCCTCGGGCTTCGCGACCAGGAAAAACGGCTGAACGACCTTCCCGGCGTGAACATTCTCCATCTCCGCCCCACCTACTTCATGGAGAACCTCCTGATGAACATCCCCCTGATCAACCAGAAAGGGATCGCCGGCTCCGCCGTGCGGGGTGATCTGCCGTTCGCCATGATCGCCACCAAGGACATCGCCGCCTATCTCTCCGAGCGGTTCGTCAAGCGGGACTTCGAAGGGAAGAGTGTCCACGACCTCCTGGGCGAGCGCGACCTCTCCCTCGGCGAGGCGGCCTCCGTCATCGGCGGCAGGATCGGCATGCCGGGGCTGAAATACGTGCAGTTCCCGTATGAGGAGACGGCGAAGTGGATGATGGAGATGGGGGTCGGGAAGGACGCGAGCCGGCTCTTCGTCGAGATGAACAAGGCGATCAACGACGGGCTTCTCGTCCTCAGACGCCCGCGGACCAGTGCCAACACGACACCCACCTCGATCGAGGAGTTTGCCGGGACCTTCGCCAGCCACTTCGCGGCCGCGACACCGCGCAAGGCGGCCTAAGCACGCCTCTATCTTCAACCTCAAAGCCCGCTTCCGGCGGGCTTTTTAGTGGTCATTTTCTGATCACGTGAGGTTTGAATTATCGGGAATAGATGGTACATTTTTACCATAGTATTTCATACGGAGGCCAACATGAAGAAAATGCATTACGTTGTTATCGCATTGTGGTTGCTTGTATGTTCTGCAACTTCATCTTCAGCCGGGGTAAGTGTCGGCATCGGCATCGGAACACCCAACATGAGCCTGGGCATCAATTTTTCATCGGTACCGGAACTCGTCCCGGTGCCAGGCTATCCGGTCTATTATGCGCCACAGGCCAGTGCAAACTATTTCTTTTATGATGGCATGTACTGGG
>DATJLB010000300.1:0-4245 GCA_035490915.1 Geobacteraceae bacterium | reverse complement strand
CGCTGGACCGGGTAGGAGGCGCCGTTGAACTTAGTGGTGGTGCGGCGCAGCCAGAGCCTGTTGAAGCTGTATTTCTCGCCTGTGGCGGTCGTCCCCATCACCTCTTCCGGCACGACCACCAGGCCGCAGCGGACGCCGGTGAAGCCGGCGGTCTTGGAGAAGGAGCGGAACTCGATGGCGCACTTCTTGGCCCCCTCGATCTCGTAGATGGAGTGGGGTATGTCGGGGTTGGTGATGAACGCCTCGTAGGCGGCGTCGAAGAAGATGACGGCGTCGTTTGCCAAGGCGTAGTCGACCCACTTCTTCAGCTCGGCCCTGGTCGCCACGGTGCCGGTCGGGTTGTTGGGGAAGCAGAGGTAGATGATGTCCACCTTCTCGGTCGGGAGCGCCGGGATGAATCGGTTCGCCTCGGTGCAGGGGAGGTAGACGATCCCCTTGTAGTACCCCTTGTCGTCGGCGTCGCCGGTCCGGCCGATCATGACGTTGGTGTCGTTGTAAACCGGGTAGACCGGGTCGCCGATGGCCACCACGTTGTCCAGGGCGAAGATGTCGAGGATATTGGCGCAGTCGCACTTGGAACCGTCGGAGATGAACATCTCCTCGGTCTTGAGAGATACGCCGAGCGGCTTGTAGGATTTCTCGATGATGGCGTTGATCAGCCAGTCATACCCCTGCTCCGGGCCGTAGCCGGCGAACTTGTCGGTGGTGGCCAGATCGTCGACCGCGTCGTGGAATGCCTTCAGGACCGCCGGGGCCAGGGGGCGGGTGACATCGCCGATCCCGAGCCGGATCACCTTGGCCTGGGGGTTCGCCTCGGCAAAGGCGCGCACGCGCCGACCGATCTCGGGAAAGAGGTAGCCCGCCTTCAGTTTAAGGTAGTTGTCATTAATGAGTGCCATAAATCAGTGTCCTCCAGATTTGTTGATAAAGGAAATGCCGCGGAAGCGGCATCACGTTTGTGCATGAGAGAACGGCCGGCTTTGCCCACGACGTTCACTCTGTCTCGATCAGCTGCAGCTCCTCCAGCCCCATCCTCCTCACCACACCGCTCGTGCCGGTCTTCACATCAAAGGAAGGCTCCGGATCAGCCACTCCTATGACCAGACTGCCGTCGATCGTCCTAAACTCGAACTGGGAGAAGGGCTCATCATCTGAGGATTCCCACGGCAGGACGAGTCGACGCCGCTTGCCGAGCGCCCGGATGCTTTCGACTTCCGCAAGCGGAATCAGGACCGTGTCGCCGGACCGGTCGAAGACCAGAAGTATCTCCTGGGCAGGGTGGACCCCCGTGATGGTGCCGGTGAAGCTTGCTCCCTTCCGCGTACCCCTGACTGCTGCCCCCGGCTGAAGGCCATCTGACAACACCGGAAGGGCAGGAAAGAACAGGAACAGCATCGTGAGAATGAAACGCATCACGTTACCCCTCCTGGCCGTCGTACAAACCACATGGGAGTCGGATTCCATCAGCTCACGGGACCTCGATCAGCTCCAGGTCGTCGACATCGATATCCTGCTCAATCCCGTCCGCATTCCTCCTGACGGTAAACACCAGGTCCTGGTCGAGCGCCCCCACGATCCTTGTGCCGTCAAGGGTCCTGAGTTCAAACAGGGGGTAGACTACCTCCCGGGGAAAGGTCCAGGGAAGGGTGAACCGCTCCTTCCTGCCGGTGGCCCGGATGAATCGGATCTCCCGGAGCGGGATACGGGTGCTCCCGCCGTACGGGTTCAGTATCAGGAGCGGCTCCGCTTCGGCGTGGATGGCGGTGACGGTGCCGGTAAAGCTCTTCCCCTGCACGGCGCAGCGGACCCGCGCCCCCTCCTGGAGACCTCCGGCCATGGCCGGCAGGGCCGAGCAGATCGTCAAAAGGAGCAGAGCGATAACGCGCATAGCTGTATGCCCTTTTGAAACGTCGAACTTAAGGGACGGTCACAACAGGCGAAGGGTCTGAATCAAAAGCGGCTTTCAGCGCAGGCCGAGCACGTCCTGCATGTCGTATAGCCCCGGCTTCTGAGAAACGACCCACTTGGCCGCCCGTACCGAGCCGCGGGAGAACATGTCGCGGGTGTGTGCCCGGTGGGTCAGCTCGATCCGCTCCCCCATCCCGATGAAGTACACGGTGTGCTCGCCGACGATGTCGCCGCCCCGGATGGTCTGCATCCCGATCTCTTCTCTGGTCCGCTCGCCGACGATCCCCTCCCGGTGAAAGTTGGCGACCGTGGTGTAGTCGCGCCCGAGCGCCTCGGCCACAACCTCACCCATCCGGACCGCGGTGCCGGAGGGGGCGTCTTTCTTAAGCTTGTGGTGCGCCTCGACGATCTCCACGTCGAAGTCGTCCCCGAGGATCTTCGCGATGTCGGCGAGGACCTTGAAACAGACGTTCACCCCAACCGACATGTTCGGGGCGAGCACCGCCGGAATATCCTTCGCCAGCTCCCTGGCAAGCGCCCGCTCCTCCGGGGTGAAACCGGTGGAACCGATCACGATCGCCTTCTTCTGCAGGCCGCACGCCTCAAGGTTCTTGAGCGACACCTTGGGGGTGGTGAAGTCGATCAGGACGTCACACCCCGCCACTACGGCATTCAGGTCGTCCGTGATGGCGACGCCGAGTGCACCACAGCCGGCAATCAGGCCGGCGTCCTGGCCGATCTGCTCGTGTCCCGGCCGCTCCAGGGCGCCGGACACGGTGCAGCCCGCCTCCTTGGCGGCGACGATGATGCGTTGACCCATGCGGCCCGCAGCGCCGCAGACAGCTATCTTGACCATAAGAAAAACCTCTTATTTTTTGCCACAGAGGTCACAGAGGACTCAGAGAACGATTTTAGACTGAAATCTTTTCCTGGGCGCTCGTGTTGCCTTGCTCTGTGCTCTCTGTGTCCTCTGTGGCTAAAAGAATCTAAGCTTTTAAATCAGTCCGTATTCCTTCATGATCCCCGCAAGCTTCGCTTTGTTCCCCTCGGACATCGGGCAGAGCGGGAGCCGCACCTCGTCGGAGCATTTCCCCATAAGCCCCAGTGCCGTCTTCACCGGAACCGGGTTGCTCTCGATGAACATCGCATTGGAAATCTTAAGAAGCTGCAGATGGAGGCGCTTTGCCTCATTCAGATTCCCCGTGTTGAAGGCGTCGACCAGGGCGGCGACCTCCTTCGGCATGATGTTGGCGGTCACGGAGATGACCCCCGCGGCGCCGCAACTCATCATCGGGAACGTGATGAAGTCGTCGCCGGAGAGGACGTCGATCTTGCCGCAGCAGAGCGCGATCACCTCGGACGCCTGCTGGAGCGATCCGGTCGCCTCCTTGATGGCGACGATGTTCGGATGGTCGGCGAGTCGCGCCACCGTCTCGGGGAGCATGTTCACGCCGGTCCGCCCCGGGACGTTGTACATTATCTGCGGGATCGCCACCGCATCCCCAACCGCCATGTAGTGACGGTAGAGCCCCTCCTGGGTCGGCTTGTTGTAGTACGGGGTCACGAGCAGGCACCCGTCGGCACCTGCAGCCTTCGCCTTCTCCGTCAGCTCGATCGCCTCAGAGGTGGAGTTGGACCCGGTCCCGGCGATGACGGGGACCCGCTTGTTCACCTGTTCCACGACGGTCCTGATGACCCCGATGTGCTCTTCGTAGTCGAGCGTGGACGCCTCGCCGGTGGTGCCGCACGGCACGATGCCGTCGGTCCCCCCCGCGATCTGGAACTCAACCAGTTCCCGCAGTTTTTCCCCGTCTACCGCGCCGTTCCGGAACGGCGTAACTATCGCAACGATGCTCCCCTTGAACATGTTAGCTACCTCCTATTTTCGAACAGGCTTTCCGTGAGAATCGATTTCCGCGGCACAGTAAAACGACCGCTGGTCAAGCACCCAAGGCCATCTTCCAAGAGCGCATACGGGATAGAAACCCCGTTTTATTTGAGTAAAGTGGTTAAAAGTACCATACGGACGGAGAAAAGTCAAAAGATATACACCCTTGTCACTCCGGCTCGGTGAGCGCCCCCTCGACCTCGTTGGAGAGGTCGCTCTCCACCGTCTCTCCCTCCACCACGGCGACCGTCCGGACTCCGTAGCGGTAGCGTACCCCCCGCTCGAGTCGCGTGTCCTCAAAGGTCGTCTCCCGGAGCGGCGCGCCGTTCAAGGGGGTGAGGTACGTCCCGTCGGTACCCCGCCGGCGGTAAACATTGTAGCCCTCGATCCGGCCGCCCGCGGACACCGCCGGGGCCTGCCAATCAAGCTGGATGCCGCTCGGTGAGGAG
>DATJLB010000299.1:0-10246 GCA_035490915.1 Geobacteraceae bacterium | reverse complement strand
CCGAACCCCGCGCCACGCTGAGTTCTAGGGGAATTCCACTTTTCCGCAATCTCTGCGTTGATCTTCGGGATTCCTTGTGACTCGGCCGTTGACCGCCCCCTTCGGGGCGCCTTCGCGGTCCAATTTCGCAAGCGAAATTGTGCGGCGTAGCGCTGTTTATGCCCACTGGGTACTACGCCTCCGCGTCATCCCTTGATCGCCTTGACCTTGCGAAAAATTGAAATTCCCCCTCTTGCATCAGTTTTTTTGTCGCACGTTGCACGTTGCACGTTGAACGTTGCCCGGAGAATATATGACTGCTGCCGAGTTGATCGACCTCTACAAGCTTCAGCCTCACCGGGAAGGGGGATGGTACCGGGAGGTGCACCGCTCCGACCGCTTCCTCGGGCTTCTTCCCGGCTACCCCGGTGAGCGGACGGCGCTGACCGCCATCTATTTCCTCCTTGCCGCCGGGGAGTTTTCCGCCTTCCACCGAGTCAGGAGCGAGGAGGCGTGGGTCCACCTCGCCGGGGCGCCGCTCGAACTGGTGTTCCTGGAGGAGGAGCCGCGCATTGTCCCCCTCGCGTCTGCCGGCTACGGCGAGCCGCTCGCCGTGGTTCCCCCCGGCGTCCTTCAGGCGGCCCGGTCCCTCGGTGACTACACACTTGCCGCCTGCCTGGTTGCTCCCGGCTTCGACTTCGCCGACTTCGAGATCCCTTCGCGGGAGAGGCTGGAGAGCGCCTTTCCCCGCCACACGGAACTGGTGCGCCGCTTTACCCGTCTTCCGTCCCCCGACTAATCTTTCACCTTTTTCGTCAGACGCTCGACGGCCGTACGGAGTATCCCGGCGGTGCGAGCGGCCTCCGCCTCGTCGGGGTACGGGTGTCGGGGCCAGAAGAATCCCTTGAGGCCGTCGTGCCTGCGGCGGGGGACGATGTGAACGTGGAGGTGGGGGACGCTCTGGCTTACCCGGTTGTTGACCGCCACGAAGCTCCCCTCCGCGGACATCCCTTCTTCCACGGCGCTGGCCAGCAGTCTCACGGTGGAGAAGAATTTGCCGGTGAGCCCGTTCGGGAGCTCCATCAGGGTTGGCAGGTGTCGTCTCGGGACCAGGAGGGTATGACCGGGAAAAAGGGGACGCCGGTCGAGGAACGCCACGGAGTCGTCGTCCGCGAAGACGATATGGGCCTGTATCTCCCCACGGACGATCGCGCAGAAGCTGCATCTTTTTTCATCCGCGTCGTTCATCTTCTCTCGCTGTAATGCCGGAAGCGGCTTCCATCAGCACCAGTTCCCATACGTCTGCATCCCGGTCGTGGCGGATGACATAGAGGTTTCCGTCGTCGGCGATCAGCTTGAAGTAGGCGTGGTCGGCTCCTTGCCAGCTGTCCAGCAGTTCCCTGGCGGTGAAGAGCCTTCCCCGCAAGGTGAAGGAGAGCGGTAAACCGGCTTCGGACAGCACGATGCGCACGGAAATCTTTGCCATGGCGGGCCCCGTTAGTCTTGCAGGTCATTGCGAGGAGCGAATTTTGTGACGAAGCAATCTCCAACGTGCTGCGAGATTGCTTCGCTTCGCTCGCGATGACACCGCAAACAGTTTATTAAAGTCTGATTTTATCCGCTCCGCTCCGGAGGATAGACTACCAGGTGGCGCTGCGGCTCCCGGCCGCTGCTCTGGGCCACCAGGTTGCGGCCGGTCACGATCCGATGCTGCAACCGGCGAAGCGCTGGCGGGCGCGGCGGGAGCGGTACCTCCACCCCTTCCCGGATGGCCCGTTCGATCCCCGCTTCCACCTCACGGACCGCCTCTTCCGTCTCGTCCCGGTCTACCCCCTCCATGATGTGAAAAACGCGCTGCAGGAGGCGTCGGGCCTCGTTGGCGGTGTTCCGTTTGATCACGTGGAGCTGGGCGTGGCTCTCTCCAAGCGCGCGAACGAGGCGTGAGTCGTCCGACCGTGAGCGGAGCGCCAGAACGAGGTCTGCCTGTCCCGCCTCCCCCACGGTGCGGGCGTTGATGCCGAGACCGCGGATCACCCGCTCGACCAGGTCGCGGGAGATGGCATAGGGGAAGATGCGCACCGGCCCTTCATGCCGCGGCGGGGGCGCGGGCGGCAGAAAATGGCGCGGTGGCTCCGGCTCTGCCTGCTGGACGTGAACGTGGCCGTTGGCTGCCTGCTCCCGCCGCTCGCCGCGAGGGGGAAAGCCGCGCAGGATGGCGTCCACCGCCGCAGCGGTGTCAGTGTGGACGATCACCTCGTGTCGGTCCACCATCTCCACCACGATGTCGAAGGTTGGAGGGGCGCGTCGTTCGCTGACGGTCTTGGTCGTTCCCCGGCGGCGCGCCTCCTCGTCGGAGAGGGTGACGGTCTGCACCCCGCCGACCAGGTCGGAGAGGGTCGGGTTGACGATCAGGTTTTCCAGGGAGTTCCCGTGGGCGGTGCCGATCAGCTGCACCCCGCGCTCGGCGATGGTCCGGGCCGCCTCCGCCTCCGCCTCGGTGCCGATCTCGTCGACGATGATCACCTCCGGCATGTGGTTCTCCACCGCCTCGATCATCACCGAGTGCTGGCGCTCCGGGCGCGCCACCTGCATCCGCCGCGCGCTCCCGATCCCCGGGTGCGGGATGTCTCCGTCGCCGGCGATCTCGTTTGAGGTGTCGATGACGATCACCCGTTTTCCGAGGTCGTCGGCGAGGACCCGCGCCATTTCCCTCAGCTTGGTGGTTTTTCCCACCCCCGGCCGCCCGAGGATCAGGAGGTTCTGGCCGGTTTCGATCAGCCCGCGCAGGAGTTCGATGGTGCCGAACACCGCCCGCCCTACCCGGAGGGTGAGGCCGACCACCTCCCCCTTGCGGTTCCTGATGGCGGAGATCCGGTGCAGGGTCCGCTCGATGCCGGCCCGGTTGTCGCCGCTGAATTCACCGACCTGCGCGACCACGCTGGCCAGTTCCTCGCGGCTCACGGGCTTCTCCGCGAGCCTTTCGACCCGGTCTGGAAATCGTGCCTCGGGGAGCCTCCCGAGGTCCATCACTACCTCGATCAGTTCGTCGAGGGGGAGCCGGCCGAGCGCCGCCCGGATCCCTGCCGGGAGGGTTTCCACCAGCAGGTGGGTGTCGTCGACGGCGGTATCGGTTTCCGGGTGGAGAAGTTTCTTGACGGGCATGCTGTTACCTTTGAAATTGTAGGGGAGCCACTCAGTCGAGATGGAGAAGGGGGTGGCGGCGAAGGTCCTCCCCCGTCCAGAGCGCCATGCCGGCCCGAGGGCCGATGGTTTCCAGGGCGATGATCGCATCCGGCTCGTCGAAGGTGATCCGCCCCGGCGTGCCGCCACGCCCCAGCTCCTCCAGGAGATACCGGTCGAGGAAACGTTCCTCGTCCATGCTGGAAAGCTTCCCCCGGAATCCCCGTCGGTGCATCCGGACGTGAAAGCCTGTGCCGGCGAGTTGCGGAAGCCAGCCGCGTGCCGTTTCGCAGGCCCTTGACTCGAATTCCTGCGGCGACTGGAAGGAGAAAGAGCGTGCGACCGGCATCACCCTTGCCAGCATGGATACGGCGTGAGGGTCCTGCCGGGACAGTTCTTCGAGGGACCCGAGGAGTCGGTCGGGGGCGGCTGCCCGCATCACGAGAATATTGAAGAAGCCGGTCTTTTCCACGTCGCCGAACCGTTCCAACAGCTGGCGGGCCTTGGAATACCCCCCTTCGTGAACCGAGTGAACCGTGACGACCACGTTCCACTCTTTCACGCCGGAATCTCTTCCCTGCTCTGGAGACGATTCAGGAGCTTCTTGATGAACAGCTCCTCCCCTTTCATGGCCCCCCGCATCGCGATCCTTTCCGTGTCGGCGATCTCCATCCTGAGCTCTGAGAGATAGAACTCCAGGATTTTGGCAAGGCTTCCCGCTTCGTTTTCCGTCAATTCTACCCGTTTCATGGCGTCACCTCCCCGATAAAAGTGTAGTGCAAAATGGTGGTGCGTCAAACGGGGAGTTCCTTTCTCGGCGTTGACTCTCGCAATTCTCACTTTTTCCGTAGAACGCCTATTCATAAGATTCGACGCAGCGCGTGGCTGTATCTTCCTGCTTCTCGTGCCTTCGCCCGAGCACTTCCGCCAGGAGCGGAACGGTGGTGACGGCGCCGATCAGAAAAAGGGTCCAGCCGACCGCCTTGCGAGTCTCTTTCGGGAGGCGGTCTCCGATGAGAAGCGCCGCCCCGGCCCCGAGGGCTGCGCGGGTCCCGGCAATAAGGGCGAGCTCGGGCATGGTGAGTCTCGTTTCTTTCATGGCATACCTCCTGTTGGACGGTTTCCTCTTTACAGGTAAATAAACTGCAGGAAAGCCGCTTCGTCAATCCCTTCGCTTCGCTTCCCCTGAAAAAAATCTCCACCCGCGTTGGGGCTTTCCATCGCGCCGGCTCACCCACGTCGATGTTCAGGATTGACGGCGGATGGACAACAATCTTACGTTCCTTGGAGTATTTGGCCGGCCTGCGGTGAGCGAGGCCTGGAGAATTGGGGTCAACCAGCTCAGGCTCTGGGGCAGCCGAGTATGTCCAGGAACTGGATGACGAGACGGTAGGTGATTCCCCAGAGCACCGTTTGCCCCGGTTCGAGCAGCCGGATGGCGGGGCGGACCAGAGTCGAGCCGTCGAACCGGACTTCGGTTTCGATGTGGCGCTCCGGGTTGCACAGCTGTTCGAGGGGAGTCCAAAATGCGGTGCGGACTTCGGCGCCGAGCCTGAAACGCGCGGGGGTGGTCAAACCGTAGACGAAACAGGAGACCCTGACCGGCAGGTGGGCGCCCGCTATGTCCGAGAGCCGGCCGAGGTAGCGGGCGCTTCCGAGGTCCAGGCCGATTTCTTCCCGGGTCTCCCGTTCGGCTGCCTGCCGCGCGGTGCGGTCGCCCGTCTCCACCTTGCCGCCGGGGAAGCCGAGGTCTCCGGACCAGGGGTCATCGGCGTGGGCTGCCCTTTCGATGAACAGGACTTCCAGCCCGAGGTCCGACGCGCGGAGGATGAGGGCGACGGCTGCCGGGGTGCGGAAGCCATCGGGGAGGGAGGCCGGCCGATGGGCGGCAAGCAGTTTCTGAATGTCATCATATGTCGGCATGGCGGAATTCCTGCTTGGACGCGGCAGTCACCCCGCGTCGGAGGCTTCTTTCTTCTGATCATCATACGCTGGTACCGCAAAAAAATAAAGGTGAGGCTAGGGACTTCTTCGGGCGGGAGGGGAGCGGGCGGAAAAGAGTAAAGCTTGACGGAAAGGGCGGAATCTGCGATAGTTACACGTTATGATCAAACGTCAGACGACCATCAACAAGATATTCAAGGTGTCCGGCATCGGACTTCATACGGGGCGGGAGGTGACCCTCGAATTCCTTCCCCGCAAGGAATTCGGCATCGCCTTCGTTCACAACGGCTGCACCATTGCAGCACGATACGACAAGGTGGCCGATACCCGGCTCTCCACCCAGATCGCCGAGAACGGCGCCGCGGTGGCCACCATCGAGCACCTGATGGCGGCGTTCTATTTTTCCGGCATCACCAACTGCCTGGTGTACATCGACGGCCCGGAGGTCCCGATCATGGACGGCTCCGCCTGGGAGTTCCACCAGGAGATGTGGCGTGCGGGGGTGTACGAGTTCCGCGAGTCCGGGGTCTACCTGAAGGTCCTCCGTCCCGTGGAGGTGCGGAACAACGACGCCTTCGTCAAGGTGAAGCCCCTCAACACCCTGGACATCACCATGTCCATCGATTTCAGGCCGCCGGTCGGGAAGCAGAAAAAAAGAGTCACGGACGTGGAAAACGCCTTTGCCATCATCAATTCCCGCACCTTCGGCTTTCTCGAGGAACTCGAAGCGATCCAGAAGGCGGGACTGGCCAAGGGGGCGTCATTGGACAACGCCGTGGCGATCGGAGAGGATGCCATCGTCAATCCCCACGGCCTCCGCTACAAGAAGGAACTGGTGAACCACAAGATCCTCGATCTGATCGGCGACCTCTACACGAGCGGTTTCCGCCTCCTGGCGCGGGTGGAGGCGCACAAGACCGGCCATTATCTCAACAACCTTCTGCTGAAAGAGATCTTTTCCGACCCTGCCAATTACGCCATTTACTGACATCCCCGTTGCTCCCTCATTCCTCCCGTCGTCCCTGAAGGTGGTATATTTTTGCTAATGTATCTAATTGTCGATGGGCCGGAGAACGGGTGCCTCCGGGAGGAAACGAAATGATCATCAAGAACGAAGACATCCGGCGGGTTGTCACCGAGATCCCGGAGGGACACCGGCACATGAGGACTACGGTGGAATTGGCGGATGGATCCGAACTGATCTTTCAGGAGGCGGCAATTGCCAATATCGTGAGGGCCTTCATCAGGGTGAAGACACATCCGGTTACGCGGCGGGTGGTCCTGCAGCGGATGCGTCTTTCGGAGCGCAAGGCGGATTATGCCGAGTGGCAGCTCCTTGAGGACGAATAGGCGCGGCCCACGTCTGTGTCGAGAAAGAACCTGCCTGGCCGGATGGCCCGGGCAGGTTTTTTTTTGCCGAGACGGCGGAGCGCGCGCGCTCACCTGTCTTTGACAGGGAGGGAATCTCTTCTATACTTGAGTTTCACGAAGAAGACCGGGCGGAGGTGGGGATGGAGTACGAGCTTACGGAGCAGCAAAGGACGCTCCAGGAAACGGTTCGAGCCTTTGCGGAGGCGGAGCTCAAACCGGGGGCGGCCCGGCGGGACGAAACCGGGGAGTTCCCCCGGGAGGCGGTGAAACGGCTTCAGCAGATGGGGGTGTTCGGTCTGGCCATTCCCTCGGTGTACGGCGGAGGCGGGAGGGATTTCGTCAGCTTCGTCGTGGCCGTGGAGGAGATCGCCCGGGTCGACGCGTCGGTTGCCATCACGCTCCTTGCCCATAACCTCTGCGCCGGCCATATCGCTGCCTTCGGTTCTGAGGCGCAGAAGATGAGCTTCCTCGCGCCGTTGGCGGGAGAGCGGCTCGGGGCGTGGGCGCTCACCGAGCCGGTCGCGGGGAGCGATGCCGGCGGTATCGCAACGACGGCCACTGTCACGACCGGCGGCTGGCTCCTGTCCGGTACCAAGTTTTTCATCACCAACGGCTCCCAGGCACAGACCCTGGTAATCATGGCCGTCACCGACCCTGGCCGGGGGGGCAAAGGTATTTCCGCCTTCATCGTCCCGGCAGATGCTCCCGGCCTCTCCCGGGGGAAAAACCTCGACAAGCTCGGCTTCCGGGCGAGCGACACGGTCGGGTTGACGTTGAAGGATGTCCGGGTGCCGGGAGACGGGGTACTCGGCGAGGTCAACCGGGGTTTTTCCCAGGCGATGGTGGTCCTCGACGGCGGGCGGCTCGGCGTCGCGGCGATGGCGGTCGGGATTGCCCGGGGCTGCCTGGAGGAGAGCCTCGTCTATGCGCAAAGGCGGAAGGCATTCGGCCACGAGATCGGCAATTTTCAGGCGATCCGGTGGATGCTTGCCGACATGGCGACCGAGATCGATGCCGCCCGGCTCCTGGTCCACCGGGCAGCCCGGCTTAAGGATGCCGGCAGGAAATTTACGCGGGAGGCGGCAATGGCCAAGCTCTACGCGTCCGAGGCCGCCATGCGGGCGGCGGTCAAGGGGGTCCAGGTCCATGGCGGTTACGGCTACACCCGGGCTTTCCCGGTGGAGCGCTACCTGCGTGAGGCAAAGCTGTGCGAGATCGGGGAGGGGACGTCGGAGGTGCAGCGGATGGTGATCGCGAGAGAGCTTTTGAAATCCGTTCAAGGTTCAACGTTCGATGTTCAGCGTTGAACACCCCAAACCTCGAACTTTGAACCTTGAACCTTGAACTCCTCCGAAGGAGGCCCCATGCGTCCTGTCTACATGATTTCAGGCGGCATCACGAAGTTTGCCAAGGCACATCCGGAGAAGGACTTCCGGTTGATGGTGAAGGAGGCGTTCGACTACGCCATGGCGGATGTCCCCGGACTAGGCCGGGAGGAGATCGACGGTTCCGTCTGCTCCTACTTTTCCGACCACTTCACCCGTCAGCTCAAGGCGGGGGCGATGGTCCAGGACTACCTTGGGCTCTGCCCGAAGCCGTCGCGCCGCATCGAAGGGGGGGGCGCCACCGGCGGCCTCTGCTTCCAGTCGGCCTGGGAGGCGGTCGCCTCGGGACGGATGGAGGTCTGCGTTGCCATGGGGTTCGAGACTATGAGCAGGGTGAACACCTGGAAGGGGAACGAGTTCATTGCTCTCGCCTCGGACACCAACTTCGACTACCCGGTCGGCGGCTTCTACACCGGCTACTACGCCATGATGGTGCGGCGCCACATGTTCGAGTTCGGCACCACCGTGGAGCAGATGGCCAAGGTTGCCGTCAAGAACCACGCGAACGCCCTGTACAACCCGTATGCCCAGATCCCGGCTCTTCTTACCGTCGCCGATGTCCGCTCCTCGCCGATGGTCGCCACCCCCCTCACCATCCGTGACTGCTGTCAGATGTCCGATGGGGCGGCGGTGGCGATTCTCGCTTCGGAGCGGATGGCGGAGAAGCTGGGAGTCGCGTCGGTGCGGGTCAGCGGGGTGGGGTGCGGCACCGACGCCATGCGGATGGCGGACCGCCCCCGCGGGCGGGTACTCCTCCTCCCCCACGAGTCGGAGGCGGAGTACGCGGACCTCGCGTATCCCGGCGTCCACTCCTTCCGGGGGGGGCGGATGGCGGCGAAACTCGCCTACCGGATGGCAGGGATCACCGATCCCGGTCAGGAACTCGGTTTCGTCGAACTCCACGACGCCTACACCTCTTCCGAGATTCAGACATACGAGGATCTGGGGCTCTGCCGCTACGGGGAAGGGGGGAGCTACGTCGATGCGGGTGCCCCCTTCCTCCCCGGCATCGATTACGGTCTCCGTTTCTCCGGCGACGGGAGGTGGAAACAGGTACCGGTCAACCCCTCCGGCGGGCTCCTGGCATGCGGCCACCCGGTCGGGGCGACCGGGCTGATGCAGGCCGTCTTTGCCTTCTGGCAACTCCAGGAGACGATCGGCAAGCACCTGGGGGACGCCCGGATTCAGATCATGGATGCGCGGCGGGGACTGATCCACAGCCATGCGGGAACGGGGACGTACATCACCGTGTCCATCCTGGAGAAGGTTTAGCAGGACGCGAGCAAAAGTCCATCCGCGGCGTTGCGCTGCGGGCCGTGACGCTCAAGTACCTCCGGTACGTCTCGCGCCCGGTCCTCACGCGCCTTGCAGCTGGAGCCTTTTCTGCGTTCGTTTGGGAAATCTTTCGGGGGCAATCATGAACAAAGATGTCAAACTGCCGGAAACCGAAGAGGGGAGCGTCCTCTTCAACGTCGACCCAATCATCGTCAAGTACCACTACGAGATCGACTATCTCCACTCCTATGCCCAGGACTCCCCGTTCTTCGCCGGCTTGGCACGGAAGAAGCTGATGGGGAGCCACTGCACCGGGTGTGGCCGCACCTATGCCACCCCGCGCGGGCACTGCATGGAGTGCGGGGTGGCAACAAAGTGGTGCGAGCTCCCGCTGGAGGGGAAGGTCCACACCCACACCACCTGCTACTTCGGCGGGGAGGCCTTTCTCAAGGAGACGCCGTTTACCCTGATTCTGGTCGAGTTTGACGGAGTCGATACCATGTTCCTCGCCCGCCTCGTCGGAGCGGAACCGGACGAGGTGACCGTCGGCATGCCGGTCAGGGCAAAGTTTCGCAGGAACTGCACCTTCAAGCCGACCGACGTCTATTTTGTCCCGGTGGAACCCGCCGCCTGACCTTTGCAAGAAGCTCAAATATATTAATCAGTGACTTTTTCGAGCCGATTGATCATGAGCGCAGCGCGCTCGACTCTCGGATTGTTGCCGCCGAGCTGAACGTCAGTCTCGGGTCAGCCCAGCGCCAATCAGCGGGAGAGGGAGAGGACGTACTTGGTAAGGGCATTGAGCTGAACCTCGTTGAAATCACCCTTGAAAGCCGGCATCCCTTTGGGGCGTCCGGCATTGATGGTTGCCTTGACCGCCACGACGGTGCGGCCGTACCTGAACCTGCGCCGCGTCAGGGATGGGGCGCCGAGACTGTGGGGACTCCTGTCGTGACAAATCTTGCAATACTGGTCGAAGAGCTTTTCCCCCAGCACGATTTCTCGCCCGCCGGGCTTTTCAGGAGTGAGGCGTTTGCCTCCCACGTCCGTCGGCGCGGGACCGTTGCAACCGACTATCAGCAGAGAAACCACGATGCATGGAACTATTCGGC